>JADLDG010000043.1 GCA_020846775.1 Nitrospirota bacterium | reverse complement strand
TGCAGCGACGATAATGCTGAACCAGGTTATGATCTTCATGTGGTTCATTTTACCAGGGGAAAATCCCCCCAGCCCCCCTTTATTAAAGGGGGGATTTAAGGAAAGTTTAAGGCTGTTTAGGTGCTTCGTTCCCAAATAGGACCCTCCTTAGCTCCGGGTTTAATTGTTCGTACAGGGCAGTGATAAATCTCCTCTGAATCAGATAGTCCTGCTGGAATTCCCTGTCTGAAGAAAAGGAAGAGACCCTCACGAGTATCCCGTCTGATTCTGCACCGAAGACGCTGTAATAAAATTGTTTTAGTTTCCGTTCAAAGTGGTTGGTAACGACTTTGCCGTTCAATACAATCCAGTATTGAACAGACTCTGTCCTGTTACGCGGCCCCTGTACCAGCATCTCCTTTAATTCAAGATCCGGATTGTTGATCTTGATCACACCGAACGATGTGACATCATAGCCTGCTGATATATAGCATCCCTCAGGTGCATGGATGCTGAAATATTGCCGTTGATCACCTCCATAGGCAACTGCGAGGGAGATGGTCTTGCCATCAGGCCGTGCATAGGTTCTGTAAAGGACGTCATTAAGAAACCTGGATTCAAAAGCTGATGTTTCTTTCTGCTCGTCTACCAGGTGCCACTCAGAGATACTGGTGGGTATGGCAGAGAGATCGGGGCCTTTCATTGGATTAATTCTCTCTACTTTATATAGTTGAGAGAAGGCGGTTGTGGAGATAAATAGGGTTATTACGATTAGGAATTTTATGGTTTTCATACGAAGATGCCCTTATTGACCCATCCCCACCCCTTCGCAAAGCTCAGGGCAGGCCTGTCCCTTTCCCCTTGAAGGGGAGGGGAAGTTTCCTGTTTATTAGCAGGTCTAGTAAAAACAGGCCTATCAGAGACATGACGAAGACGAGGATGCCTGAGAAGTTGTGGAAAAACCCCTGGCCCGCGGCCTCGCCGAAATGATAGGTAATGAGCGCCAGTAGCAGCAGCCTGATGATATTTGCAAATATCGCTATAGGGATGATGGAGGAAAATAGCAGTCCCCGCTTCAGGGCTGAGCTATTTGTCAGATAAACATAAATAGCGCCCACTGACATGAGCGATATGAGCGACCGCAGGCCGCTGCAGGCATCTCCGACAACTATATTATAATCACCCACGAAGAGTATTACGCCGTTCCTGCTGATAAGATATCCTGCACTGCTCAGGATGATTTCCGTTGCCTTTGCGACCATTCGTTTTAGCGGTGATGTCATCATGTCAATGACAAAAAGTGGCGGCGGGACAAGGAAAATCAGGAAGAGGGCGGGGAATAGTATCTTCTTTGTAGCATCCTTACCCAGAAGAAACCCGGTTGTCCCTATCAATACAAGGATGAGGGAGAAGATTTCAAGGATAAGGAGCTTCTGTACTGCCCCAAATGCGTAGAGGAGTAATCCTATAGTCAGGAGACAGAAGGAGAAGGGCTGAATACGGTTTGTTGAAGGGAGGGAAAAGGCAGCCCTTTTTGTCCAGATGAGCCAGAGGAATGCGATGAGGATCAGCGGTCCCTGGGTGTAGTCGGCGAGTTTCCAACCGCCGGTAGAGAGTTTATAGAATGTGGGAATATAGAGTATTGTCAGTAGAAGATACGTGACAGACTTGAGAGAATATATATCCCGGATGTTGAGATTCGCAGTTGTTTGCATCGTGAGTGCTAATTCTTTGGAATGTACAGTGATGCGAGGGATAGAGACTTCTTCTTGTCTCTCCTGTTTTTATACCTGATGTTGTATCTGAGTGCAAATATGGTTGCGGCAATGGCCAGCAGCAGTGAATCTACAGGGTCTATACTGTTCATAATATGAGTCGCGTTCAACAGGGCGAACAGCCATGCTATAAGCACAATGAAAATTGAAAGGATCATTTCTTTTTCCTCCTCATATATGTCTCGTTCATCACGGAGCCGATGACCTTTACCCCGGAACTATCGAGATGTTTTTTTACCACACCGAATGACTCTCTTGTAGTCTTGCCCTTCAAGGCCAGGAGGATTGCACAATCAGACAGCCCGCCGATCAGCAGGGCATCGGATCCATTATTATATGATGGGGTATCTATAATAATGATGTCATAGCTCTGTTTCAGAGAGGCCATAAGCTCTCTCGTTTCCGGCCACCCGAGAAGCTCCACGGGATTGGGCGGCATCGGTCCTGACGGAAGGATAAATAAATCAGAAACAGGTGTTGGATAAACAGCCTGTTTGATTGTGGCCCTCTTGATGATCAGGCTGCTCATCCCGCAGTTGTTTTTAACATTAAAGAGTTCGTGCACCCTCGGTCCCCTGAAATTCAGGTCCAGCAGGAGGGTTTTGGAGCCGAGCTGTGCGAAGACAGTGGCGAGATTGGAGGCTATCAGGGTCCTGCCATCTCCCGGATCCGGACTTACTACAGCTATTGTCTTTAGCTGCTGGCCTGCCCCCTGAAGGAGCAGCCCGCTCCTTATAGAACGGAATGTCTCGACCTGTGGACTATATGGATGATAAATTGTGATCACCTCCCTGGAGAATGTATTTTCCCCTTCCTTGATGTAGGGGTATGAAAACTGCGAGGCTAATGCCCATGCCACGTCTTCCTGACTCAGGATCCCCAGACTGACCGCGGCATCCCCGAAGAGGATCCCTTGCACCTCCTGAAGTTCCAGTATCCGTCCCATATCCTCCTGGTTGATCTTCCCGGAGTTCATCAGGATATTCCCGATCTTATTTACCCTCTGGGTATCTATATCGAGCTTTGCTATATTTGCATATTCCATCTTATACCTCACCGATTGCTGTAATTGTTCCTAACACAGGTGTGCCGAATTCCTTCTCAATCACTTCAGCCGTCTTTATGGTGTTGTCTATGTAATCGAAGAAGAAGGCAAGCCCTACGGACAGAAATAGACCGACCAGTACTGAGAGGAACATGTTCAAACCAATGTTCGGGCTGTATCTTTCAGTAGGGGCCACTGCAGCGTCTACAAGAAAGACGTTTGTCCTGTTGATGTCACTCTGGAGGGCTGTCTCATTGAATTTTTTAAGGACGGCATCGTATGCCTGTTTGTATGATTCTGCCTCACGGTTCAGTGAGTCCATCTCGAATCTCGATATATTTTGATTCAATACCTCGCCCTTCTGTCCAGCCAGGGCCTTCTCCAGGTTTTTGACCCTTTCAGTTGCAGAGGTGAAGTCTTGCTTGATTGCATCGGTGATATTCTTTAGTTCCGCCTTGAGTTTTGAATTAATCGTATCGAGCTCAGACTGGATCCTTACATACTGGGGATGTTTTGTCCCGAGCTTTCCTGAGAGCTCGGAGCGGCTTGCCTCAAGTCTGATCTTCTCTGTCTTGAGGTTCTGGATAAAGGCATTGCCTATAACCTCCGGCAGGGTCTCGAAGGCTCCTTTGCTGTCTTTTATCCTGCTAAGGGCGACCTTTGTCTCATAGAGACGTGTCTTTGCCGATACCAGTTCCCTGTTTATCTGGTCAAGACTCTGGACTGAATCGTCGTAGAATCTCCCCCCCTGTGAGACGATCTCTTTCTTCTTCTGATATTCGAGGATATGCTCGCTGGCCTGATCAGCCCTTCCTTTCACGGCATCTATCTTATTTGAGAACCACTTCTCTGCCTCCTTGAAAGGCATTACCTTGAGCTCAAGGTTATAGTCTCCATAGACCTTTGCGTAGGCGTTAGCCACTGCCGCAGAGAAGGCAGGGTCTGAAGAATAATATTTAATATACAGGAACCGCGTGTCCCGTGCGGGTTCGACCTTCAGGGCATTCGACAGGTAGGAATCGGCGAGCCAGACCTTTATATCAGGCCCAGCCTTTTTTGCACTATTAAAGGCGTCAATAATATCAGGGTGCCGGTCAAGCTTCAGGTAGTCTATAACCCTGACAGCGATATTCCTGCTCTTTATAATCTCGATCTGGGTATTTATATAATCCACAGATTGGGGGATGACCGGCTGGAGAGAGAGGTTCATCGGATTACTGCTGTCATAGTCTATGACCAGCGTCGCCGTTGCTTCATACTTTGGAGGGATGAGCGTTGATCCTATTGCTGTTGTGATCACCGTCGTTAAAAAGGCTATAATGACGATTAATTTCCTCTCCTTGATTATCTCCCAGTACTGATTAAAGTTCATCTGTAAATCTCCTGTTTCATATCAGAATATACTCTCCTTTATCATGAGCACGTCATCTCTATTTACCGTATCATTGATTGTCCCTCTTATAATGACATCCTTCCCGTCCTGGCGCCTTGTCACTTCTATCTTGTTCTTTGACGCCTTTTGTGTGAAACCGCCTGCTATAGCTATCGCCCTTTTCACTGTAAGGTTATTTTCTATCCTGTAGAGTCCAGGACGGCTCACTTCACCATAGATGTAAAAGAAACTAATCCTTGGGATATAGATTACGTCCTTATCTCGAAGTTGTATGTTCTGTGCCAGATCCCCGTCTTTGAATAATCTCTCCACATCAATGGAAAGCTTCTGCTGGTCTGTACGATCGGCATCTGTCTGGTTCTTTCTCAATACTGTTATCGTGTCTCCAGCCTCTTTCGTCAGGCCGAGGGCCATTGAGATCGCGTCAATGAGGTACATGCTCCCTGTCATTTCATATTGACCTGGTTTTGCTACCTCACCCATAATAGTCACCTTTTGTCCTCTGTACTGTTCGATGAAGACCGTGACCTGGGGGTTTTTGATATATCCTGCGGATAGTATTTTTGCGATCCCATTTTCGATCTGCTGGACACTCAGATTCTTTACCTCCAGCTCTCCTATAAAGGGGAAGGTGATCTTACCCCCTTCGCTAACGCGGACTATAGTTGTGAGGTCAGGATGATCATAGACAGTAATCCTCAGGACATCCTGGCTGCCAACAAAATAGTCCTCTGCAAGGGATGGCTGATACTGCAAGGCAATCATCCCTGTGATGAGGCAGATTGTTAAAAATAGGTATCTAATGATTTTCATGCTCATTTGGCCCTTTTCCCCGCCCTGTTGGAGCGGGGGTTGAAGGGGTGTGTCACTCTCTCTGTCAAGAGAGTTTTTCTCTAAAACCTCTGAAACGTCGTACTAAGGGAAGTCCGGCTAAACCAATACCAACGAGAAGCATGGACACAGGCTCAGGGGCTACTGTGCC
>JADLDG010000042.1 GCA_020846775.1 Nitrospirota bacterium | reverse complement strand
GCCTATCGCGATAGACGGGGTTTTCTAACCCCGTTGTTTGCATGTTTGCCTGGATGTTTCACCGAGAATTGCTGGTAATCGGGGATCATCGGGTTTAATCCCCCCTTTAGAAAAGGGGGGAAGGGGGGATTTGACAGGTTATTTAAAAGTGAAAGTATGTTATAGTACAATCCATGTCAACTCAGCTTATATTTCCTCTGGATTTTGCAGATCTTAACCAGGCATTAAAATATGTCAACCTGTTAAAAGATCATGTTCATGTATTCAAGATAGGTCTTGAACTGTTCGTGAGTGCAGGACCTGATGCGATAAAAGGAGTGCTTGAGACCGGCGGCAGGAGGATTTTCCTGGATTTGAAGCTTCACGACATCCCCGAGACCGTCCGGAGGGCGCTTAAGACACCGTATATCAAAGATGTAGAATTCATTACAGTCCACAGTAGTGACGGGCCGGATATGTTAACAGCAGCTGTTAACAGTGTTCCTGATAATATCAGGATCCTGGCAGTTACAGTCCTGACGAGCCAGGGAGAGGCAGATATGAAAAAAATCCTCCTGCTCAGAGACGATGTTGCCCTTACAGATCTGGTAATTCACAGGGCAAAAATGGCGAAGGCATCAGGCTGCGCAGGCATAGTATGTTCCGGCCGGGAGATATCAGTTATAAGAGAACATTTAGGAAGAGATTTTATTGTTGTTACCCCTGGCGTAAGGCCTGAGTGGTCCCTTATTCCAGGAGATGATCAAAAAAGGATAGTGACGCCGCGCGATGCGGCTAAACTTGGTTCAGATTATATTGTCGTGGGACGTCCTATTCGGGATGCAGGAAATCCCGTTGATGCAACTGTAAAGATCATCGAAGAGATTAGTTGACCACAAAGTATATTTTGGACTTCATAGCATAGATTAGTCCGGTACACTTGTTACAGGGAGGGAGGGCAACAAGATTTTTATTGCCAGCCTTTTTTGTTTGATGCGTCTCGACACAAAAATTGCAGTAGAGTTCATCTGCTACAAATATCTCATCTACATTACGGTTTTCTAAAAGCGGTCTGAACATATCGGCCCCTGATTTTATAAGTATTTTCGTCTGTCTTCCAAGTTTCAGTTAGTTTATCGGATATGGCAGAAATGTACTTTAGGTATGAATTATTCGAAAAACTTGTCAAAGAAGATACCGGCACTAACGTTTAGGGTATCAATGTATTCAGGTGTCCTGGAAACTATTTCGTTGGCATTAATATAATCAAGTCTGGAGAGTTCTCCTCTATATTCTGATATCCACTGGTTAATCATTTCCTTTGTAACTTCAAGATGGAATTGTATACCATAAATCCTGCTGCCTATGCGGTAAGCCTGGTTTGGGAAAAGTCCTGAACCGGCAAGCCGTGTTGCACCCTCAGGAATTTCAAAGGTATCTCCATGCCACTGGAACACATTAAGCTCATCAGGAAGTGTATTGAAGACCCTGTCCCGACTGCTGTCTTTCGTGAGGCTCAGTGTATACCATCCGATCTCTTTTTTTGTGCCTTTACTTACTCTTGCCCCGGCTGCCTTCGCAATCAACTGAGCCCCGAGGCAGATGCCGAGGCTCGGCATATCGTTCATCATTGCCTTCTTAATAAAGATATCTTCATCTTTAAGATATGGGTACTTGTCTTCCTCATAAACATTCATGGGACCGCCAAGAATTATAATACCGGAGAATGCTCCAGGATCATGAGGGACAGGCTCACCTTCAAAGAGTCGTACATACCTGTATCCGATGCCTCTTTGTGACATTGTATTTGCAATTGTGCCGAGGTCTTCACATTCAATATGCTGCAGTACAATAAATTCTGATATCTTAACACCTCTTTATAAAGCAGAAACAGGTTCTTTTAATGTAATTGAATACCGGTCGTGTTTGAATGGATGGACAGTCGGATATTTCTGGAATAGCCAGCCCCTGAAGATTTCTTTACCGCCCTCTTTTACCTCGACCTGTACTGCAGGATTACCCAGTTCAGCAGATTCAGTAGAATAGACGTTATTTTCAATCACAAGGTCAGGCAGGAAAGTTCCGGTTTGAACCTCAATATTACTGCCGGATATTGTAAAATTTGTCCCAATTGGTATCTTGTAGTCCCTGCCATTCATGGTCTGCTTGTCCATTACTGTTATTATGACCCCCTTCCATTTAGCTTTAACCTCATCGGAAAGGACAATCTTCATCTGTTCTGATGATGGCATCTGAACATCAGCATGTGACGGCATCATTGCCTGCTGCTCGTGAGCCAGCGGCTTCGGCTGTTCCTTCTTAGTGCATGCATTAAGACCAATAATGGAATTGATACAAAGTGTAAAAAGTATTATTTTATTGATAGATTTCATGCTGTATATTTGCTCATAGTTAAATAGGGACAGCGCCTATTTATTTAACTCTGATAGTGCCTGTAAATAAATAGGCGCTGTCCCTATTTAACTCATTATGGCGGAGAGGGTGGGATTCGAACCCACGGTGGAGTTATTAGCCCCACAACTGCTTAGCAGGCAGCTGCCTTCGACCGACTCGGCCACCTCTCCTTTAGGCTACGAACGCCATAAATGACTTTCTACGGCGTTGGACTCATCGGGAAATCCTCAACGTACTTAAAAGTACGCCTCCGGTTTCCCTCTTCGTCCGCCTTGTAGAAAGTCATTTCTGACGTTCTAATTTGCTTGAAATTAAGTGAAATCCTGAATTCCGCGCTGCATTCTGCAATTAATATGGCGGAGGGGGTAGGATTTGAACCCACGGTGCTCATCACACAACGGTTTTCAAGACCGTCGCCTTAAGCCACTCGGCCACCCCTCCTTGCTACGAACGTCAGAAATGACTTTCTGCGGCGTTGGACTCCTCAGGAAATCCTCAACTGGGTAACACTGAAAAATACCCATCTGCGGCGTCAGGACGTTGGATTTGAGACTCAACGTACAAAAAAGTACGCCTCCTCTCAAATCCAACGTCCTTCCTTGCACCTGGGCATTTTTGAGTGTTACCCGGAGAAGTACGTCACTGCTTCCTTCATCGTCCGCCTTGTAGAAAGCCATTTCTGACGTTTCCAGTTATTATAAATGCTGCCTTTAATTAATCCTTTCCATTCCACCCATGTAGCTCCTGAGAGCTTCAGGTATTATTACTGTTCCGTCTGCCTGCTGATAATTCTCTAATATTGCCACAAGTGACCTGCCTACTGCAAGCCCTGAACCGTTTATCGTATGGACATATTCCG
>JADLDG010000041.1 GCA_020846775.1 Nitrospirota bacterium | reverse complement strand
GCCCTCCAGGAATATATCCGCTTGAAGAAGATTGAAAAGATTCTGGGGTTTGAGGGCACACTTCAGTTTGAAGATACATGGGAGCAGACACGTCATGTCAGGTAATGTTCTCATAGACACATCCATTTGGATTGAGTTCTTTAGGGAAAAAGGGTCTCCAATTTCAACAAGGCTTCAGGAGTATCTCAAACTCGGCCGGGCGTGTTATGCAGGCCCGATTGCAGTCGAACTTTATCAGGGTGCAAAGACACAGAAAGAGATTGAAGTCCTTGGCCAGCTCTTTGAGGCCATTACCTATGTTGAGATAACCCGCAAGCACTATCACCTGGCAGGCCTGACCAGTCAGAAGGCTGCGAGGAAGGGCAAGACATTTAGTGTGGTTGATATGGTACTTGCGATAACCGCCCAGGAGGAGCAACTACGCCTCTTTTCTTTAGATGCCCACTTCAAGGATATTGCAAGGCTTTGTAATCTGGCACTGGTCCCCTTTTCCACTGTATAAACATCCTGTTGGGGGAAATAAAGGGGACGGTTCTCTTTATACTCTTATCTCGCAGTAAGAATTACGTTAAGCGGCCATATTTGCATTTACGCCTCGTACCCTGCATAGCCCTTTTCAACAAGCTCTTCCACAAAATTGCTGACATGAGTTATAGCGTCGTCCGGCACATCTTTGCACTCCTTGCCCAGCTCCCTGACAATATCTGCTATTGTATTTTTGCCGTCAAGGCGCTTCCATATAAAGACGCTTACCGGGCTTAGACCATAGGCCTTGCTTGTGTCCGGGTCAAACAGCACTGCCCAGTCGTCAAACTCCTCTCTCAGTACTATCGTTTGATTGGCTATCGGTCTGCTTTCTTCTGTCTGCATATACCCTCCCTTCTTTTTTGCTCTTCGCGTTGTTTGAGGTTGAATTATCTCTGGGGCAATTTCTTTTCATCTATAAATAGTCTAAAAGGTCTCTTTATCTGCCATTGCTCAGATCCAGGTAATCGTCTTGCGATAATCCTCCTGCCCATTAATAATTGAAGCTCGGCTCCATTTTGACGCTTAAAAGAAATAATCTGCGTATTTGACAGAGGCAGTATCTTCCTGAATATCCCTGTGTTTGACACAAAGTGGTAGGTTGAATGGAGAACCCCCGACACTTTTCTGATTAACATGTTGTATCGTAGTATAAGTAAGCCATAAACCCTGCCCCTTAATCCCCCGGATACATGGAATACCCTGTTTTTTCTTTTAACAGATACCACACGCCCGGTGATATCATCAGGAGTGAGTAGCCATGGGTCAACCTTGTTATTGTTGTCACCTCTTGTGCTTACACCATCCCTGCCAACCTTGATTACCCGGTGAACTACATTGCGTGGCTTGTCCTTAGGCTTGAAAATTATTACATCCCCGGGACGTATCTTCTTATCCTTATAGGGCACCACTACCAATCCATCACCTGCCTTGAAAGTAGGAGTCATGCTTGGGCCTGTGTAGTTATTCAGTTCTTCTAATTCGGTTTTCATGGTTTTGTTACTTGTTGACAAAGTGTCGCTTCGCTAATTATAAGTTGACACAAAAAAATATACAATACATTAAAAAATTTTTTCAACTATTTTTTGCTCGGTGATGTTACTATTTCAAAATGTCACATTCGTGGTAAAATCTATTTTGGCTCCGGTTTGACCGGGTAAATAATCAGGAGTTAGAAATGCTTGGCGTGCGTATCCAGGAATTACGGATGAAAAATGAAATATCACTGGAGGAACTGGCAACGAAGTCTGGTGTTTCTCTTGATGAGCTTGGCCGCATTGAGCGAGGAGAGGTGAAGCAGCTTGATGTGCAAAGACTGCTTAAGATAGCAGATAACTTAAAGTTAAAGAGTGGTGTTGATTTCGCCGGTTTGATGCGCCTTAATAAATACCCAAGGAGGTTTCATGTTTATGGCGTAGGTCTTCCAAAATCTGGAACCGTTTCCCTTGCCGGCCTATTTGGCAACTACCGTTCATCCCACGAATTTCATCAGTGGGAAACGCATCAAATGATTATCAGGCACAGACATGGCGATATTTCACGCGAGCGGTTCTCTGGGTTTTTAAAAGAACGGGAGATGCTCGGCGGTCTCCTTGAAATGGATTCTGCCCATTTTAACCGGCATTATATTGATATCCTTCAGGAAGAATTTCCGGATGCGAAATTTATTTGTCTTATAAGGGATTGCTATTCCTGGGTGAATTCCTTTGTAAACTATTTCGTAGTCCCGGAGCGTGAGGCTATGCAAAGCAGGGAGCTTCCAAACGGCATGCCATTTGATATACCACGGGGGTCAATGGAGGCTAAGAACGAGCTTGTAAACAATTTCCACAAATATATAGACGTTCCTCTTTCATTCTGGGCATCATCCTATCGAGTCATGCTTGAAAAACTCCCACCCGGGCGGTGTATGTTAATACGGACTCACGAACTCTCACAGAAAATTAACGATATCGCGGATTTTATCGGTGTATCGCCAGACACCCTGATAAAGGAACGGTCACATCTCAATAAGGCGAAATATACTGTAAATATCCTGCGCAATCTTGATCGTGATTTTTTAAAGGAAAAGTTCAGTGAACATTGCTCAGACTTAATGGAGAAATATTTCCCTGAATTTTCCTTAGACGATATTTTATCTTAACAATATGATTTTGAAATGATTTTCCCCTTGCAAATTACGTCTATTTCGCATATTCTTTTTAAGTTATGTTGAGCGGAAATAATTTGGAACCAGTTTGTCACCCTGAACTTGCTTCAGAGTCTATCCCCTTTAATTTAATGAGGACTCCGAGGTCAGTGGACATTGATATTACGAATCAATGCAACCTGAGGTGTAAGTACTGCTATCACTTTACAGGACCAGGTGATGTTGATAAGGATTTAACAACAGGAGAATGGCTCAGCTTTTTTGAGGAGTTGGGAAGTTGCGCTGTCATAGATGTTTGTCTTGCAGGCGGAGAGCCATTTTTCAGAGATGATTTAAAGGACATCATTAATGGAATAGTTTCGAATAAGATGAGATTTAAGATCTTAAGCAACGGCACCCTGATTACAGATGAGATAGCCTTACATATAGCCTCAACAAGACGCTGTGACAGCATTCAGGTCTCAATAGACGGCGGGAGCCCTGAGACACATGACCTGTCACGGGGAAAAGGAAACTTCAAGAATGCAATAATGGGAATTGAAATCCTCCGGAAATATTCAATACCGGTAACAGTACGCGTCACAATAAACAGGTATAATGTGGGGGATCTTGAAGAGATTGCAAAACTGTTACTTGATGAGATAGGGTTGTCGTCATTCTCAACAAACTCAGCGTCTTTAATGGGACTCTGCAAAAAGAATTCAGAAGAGATGGAGCTTTCGGTTGAGGATAGACAAACAGCGATGGAGACCCTGCTGAGGTTGAATCAACAGTACAATGGGCGCATAGGAGGTGCGGCAGGCCCGTTGGCAGAAGCGGTACGATGGAGAAAGATGGAAGAGGCAAGAAAAGAAGGCAGGGAGCAGTTGTCGAAAGGTGGTTTTTTAAGGGCATGTGGTGGTTTTATGAATAAGATGGCAGTAAGGGCAGATGGTGTCATGGTGCCCTGCAGTCAGATGAGCCATATAGAACTTGGGAGGATAAACAGAGACAACTTGACTGATGTCTGGCAGAACCACCCTGAACTTATAAGATTAAGGAATAGGGTGGAGATACCTCTTGACAAATATGACTTCTGTAAGGGTTGTGACTATATTTCGTACTGCACCGGGAACTGTCCTGCAATTGCGTATACACTTTTAGAATCAGATAATCACCCGAGCCCGGATGCGTGCCTGAAGAGATTCCTTGAGGCTGGCGGGAGATTGCCGTATGATTTGTGAAGAAAATGGTTATCATCTAAAGCTTGGTAATGGGCTTGGATGGAATATCAAGGCGATTAATGGTGTTGGCAAATGGTTAGATGATCTGGCAAACATCATGAGGCTTGAACCGGCAAGTAAGGACAATCTGGATAAAATCATCTTCTGTAAAATGGGGGGCTTTCATGCCGCTATAGAATATTATTATAGAGATACAAAGGACTGGTTCGTCTATGATAATAAGAGTGTCCGTACATGGATGAACCGCACAAATTCTGATGTGATCTGCGAAATTGACGATGATGGTTCTCCTGACATCGGGATTGTAAACATGTGGAACTCACTCCACCCAATCTATCAGCGGGTGCAGGATGGCGGTGGCCTCCCTTTCCATGCGGCGTTGCTTGAGCTGGATGGAAAAGGAGTGATTCTGGCGGCTCCTGGCAGTACCGGAAAATCCACGAGCTGCCGCCGTTTGCCGGATTACTGGAATCCACTGGGAGATGACGAGGCGCTTGTCGTATATGATCCAAAGAACGGATACCGGGCTCATCCCTTCCCGACCTGGAGTGAGTACCTATGGAAATCCCCGGATAAATCATGTGGTAAATCTTGGGATGTACAGTATTCAGTGCCGGTTAGTGCGATCTTTTTCCTTGAACAGGCAGAGAGCGACGAAGTTATTCCCTTAGGCGATGGGATGGCGGCTGTATCTATAAATCAATCTGCCACTGAAGTATCAAGAAAGTTCTGGAGAAAACTGGATGATGATATAAAAAGGCCCCTGGCGACATTGCAGTTTCACAATGCCTGCGGGATGGCAAAGACGATTCCTTCCTTTACCCTGCGCCAAAGTCTTAATGGCAGATTCTGGGAGGAAATAGAAGAGACGCTAAATACGATATCTATTGAACCCATCATGAGCGAGCCAATCCCAAAGCAAAAGAAAAACCCCACCCTCACCCCTACCCTCTCCCTGAGGGAGAGGGAAAATACCCTCCCCTTCAAGGGGAGGGACAGGGTGGGGATGGGTTAATAAGGTTATTAATATGAATAAATATCCTCTGAATCAAATATATTTCTATCTCACTGAAGGGTGTGATCTCCAGTGCCGGCACTGCTGGATAAACCCGAAGTACCAGGCTGTAGAAGGCCTCTATCCATCTCTTGACCTTAAGCTTTTTCAACATATCATCACCCAGGCAAAAGATATGGGCCTGACCGGGGTTAAATTAACCGGCGGCGAGCCCATGCTGCATCCTCATATTGACAAGATCCTGGATATCGTCCGTTCGGAAGACCTTCGTCTTGTTATCGAGACCAATGGTATGCGGTGCACGCCTGAAATTGCAGATAAAATCACAGACTGCAAAAGCCCCTTTGTCTCGGTAAGCCTTGACGGGGCAACTCCTGATGTTCATGAATGGATACGCGGTGTCCCCGGAAGTTTTGAGAAAACCCTGACTGGCATAAAAACCCTCGTTAAAGCGGGATTAAAACCACAGATTATTATGACGGTCATGAGGCGAAACAAAGATGAAGTCGAATCAATAATACAACTGGCGGAATCCCTGGGCGCCGGTTCAGTAAAATTTAATATAGTCCAGCCCACGGAAAGGGGGGAAAAGTTGCACAGGAGCGGTGAGACCCTGGGCATAGAAGAACTTATAGAGTTGGGTGAGACAGTAGAAAAGAGGCTTTCAAAGACTACAATGCTTCGCCTTGTCTATCACCATCCACATGCATTTAAACCCCTGGGAAATATGTTTGGTGATGAGAACAACTGTGGTACGTGCCATATCCTCAACATACTGGGTGTCTTACCGGACGGCACCTATGCAATGTGCGGTATAGGTGAGGCAATACCTGAGTTGATTTATGGCAGTGCATTTACGGAATTACTGGAAGATGTCTGGAACGATAGTTCTGTTATTAATGTGCTTCGTGAAGGCATGCCTGACAGGCTTGAGGGCGTTTGTGGAGAGTGCCTGATGAAAGGAATCTGCATTGGAAGCTGCATAGCACAGAATTATTATACCGGTAAGAAACTTTGGGCTCCCTTCTGGTATTGTGATGAGGCCAGGAAGTTGGGACTTTTTCCTGAGACCAGATTAAGACCAACTGATTCACAAAAATTTAAGATCGCAGATTGTAGCTAACATTATGTTAGCGAAAAACAAAGGAGGATTAAATGATTTACTCAATACCAAAACTCATATCTCTTGATTCTATTAAAAAGGTTTCTGGGGCGGGATGTGTCGCTGGTTCGGCTGCGTCGTCTTCTTGTGTAACTGGCGCAGGTGCTGGAACTTTGTGCGGTACTGGATCAGGTTTTTGATCTGCATACCCAAGCAGGAATACCCTGTAAAAGAAATGCAGGGTATATTGCCGTCATCCCCGCACCCTCTAATAGCCCTCCGGGGAAATTTTTCATGGGGATGACGCCTGTTTATAAATTTATCAAATAGAAAGGTCCATGTCTATGGTGACGAAAAAATTAACAGTCCCTCATGAACAAGCCAAATGAGAGAGGATGCACCTATCTATTTGAATTCATTAAAGTTATTAATAGTATATAGCCTTCATGCGGCCAATAAGGTTAGCGAAAGGTGACGGAAAATTTAACAGTGACTTCAGGGTGCAAAAAGAATTTCTTTGAAAATCAATGAGTTATGTCTATGGCATGTGATTTGCTTACTTTAAACTATACATGCGTATAGTTACAGACAAGACACATACTATAATAAAAGAAGGAAAGGAGGTGAATAGAATGTTTAAAATTAGTAGAAAATATTGGCTTATGATCGTAGTAGCGATTGCCCTGATGGCTGTGAGTGTTGAAAGATCATCGGCAACACAACTGACTTTCGAGAATTTCACAGATGGAACAACAGGGTGGAGTGGAACAGGAGTATGGGGAGTATGGGATCCAACATCTGTAGCCTTTAATACAGAGCCTGATGGCAACGTCGCATTTCTTAACTCTGGTTCTATCTCCCAGATTCTTTCCAATAATTTGACGGCCAATCATCTGTACACTCTTTCTGTGGATGTAGGATATCAGAAAAACTGCGTTACGTGTACATCATTCGGCTACAAGATTGAATTGCTGGCAGGGGGGAGTTTACTCAACTCTTACTCGGGAACAGGTACAGCAGGTGAGTGGGATACAGCGAGCCTGACCTATTCAACTGCTTCTAATGGAGGCCCATTGCAGATTCGTCTTAGCACCGATGGCAAGCGAACCCACTTTGATAATGTATCACTGACGAATTGTTCTCCGGGTGAACCTTGTTATCCGAACAACAATACTGCCGTTCCCGAACCTGCTACATTAGTGCTTCTCGGCTCAGGTCTGGTGGGAGTAGCATTGTTTAGCAAGAAAAAGTTTAAGGCTTAGATGTCTTAAACCCTGATTTCAATATGTTTGGCAGCAAATAACGCCTGCAGGGTATCAACCTGTGGGCGTTTTCATTATTCCTATGTGGTCGCTTCGTAAGTCCAGATTACTTTTCGAGCCATTTTGACATCTTCTTTTCGACTTCTGCTTGAGTATATACCCGCCCTTCAGCCACATCCTTCATCCCTCGCTCAATCTTCTGAAGGACATAAAGATGATACTGGATGTCTTCCAGAGAACAGTCTTCTGGTAAACGCTTGAGAAGTCCGGTAACTTCTTGTTTTGCTGTCAGCATGTTTGCAGCCTCCTTTAATGCTTATTATTCCAACACTTGATCATGAATCTCTGCAATAGATGATTGCTATTCTGAAGATAAGTTAGCAGGATGAGATTTTGCTGTCAATAGAGGATTTAGCGCAACTCAATACCCTGCACAAAAATCGCACCATTTGCACTCTCCAATGCACCTGTTCTAATGCATTACTGAGAAGCCTGTCATAAATATATCTTTTAAAATCAATGAGTTCCGGAATGGCAAAGAGGTTGCTTTTCCTATTCAGTAATAGCCTGCCGGAAAAATCTAAAAGAAAGGAGGTGAAAGAGATGTTTAAATCAGGTAGAAAATATTGGCTTACTATTGCAGTTGCGATTGCCTTTATGGCTGGGAGTGTTGACCGGTCACTGGCTACATTACTAACAATCTCGAATCCAGACTTCGAAGACGTAGAACTGTTGGATGGAGGAGCTGCCCTGAATATAGATGGGTGGGGTGGTACAGAAATATATGGAATACGGAATCCGTCATCTAATCTCTTTGATGCAGACTACGAGAATGGCAATGTGGCATGGGTTAACTCTGGTTATATATTCCAGGTTCTTCCATATAATATGACAGCCGGTCATCTGTACACACTTACTGTGGATGCAGGATATCAGACGACAGCTTCTTGCCCTTCTTGTACGTCATTTGACTATATTATTGAATTGCTGGCAGGGGGAACTTTACTCAATTCGTACGCGGGAACAGGTACGGAGGGTGCCTGGGATAAAGATGTGGGCCTGACCTATCTGGCTTATGAAAGCGGAGGACCATTGGAGATTCGTCTTCATACGGGCGGCAAGCGATCCCACTTTGATAATGTAAGGCTGAGTAATACGGCCGTTCCTGAACCCGGTACCTTCATGTTGCTCGGCTCAGGGCTGCTGGGACTGGCAGTGTTTGGAAGAAAGAAGATTCAGATGTCTTATCCATAATGAATGGCAGTCTTAAGTTTTTCAAGATCCCCTGCCGGGGCAAGTAAATCAGGTGGTTTCATGCTAAAATGACCTTTTAATCCCCCCTCACCCCTCTTTTCTAAAGGGGGGAATCCTGTTTCCCCCTTGTGCTGAACTCGTTTCAGCATTATTTCAGGATCGCAAACGTGGCGTAGTCAGGAGATCCCGAAACGATACTGAAACGAGTTCAGCACAGGATTCAGGAGGACACGTTTTGGAAGGTGACGATTTTATATGCTGTAGTACAACTGTATAGTCAACATATCTCAGATAGCTTAACGATATCTTCCCAGGGCAAAACTTCAATCCCTGAACGTTTTTGGCTTTCGCTGCCGCCATATATAACATAGGGTGATTCTGCTGCCGCACCAGCAATTGCCAACCACTTTATTAGTCCTGTAAAGTAATCTTTGGTCACAGTCTGGCCTGATTTTATCTCTATCGGAACGAAAGTAT
>JADLDG010000040.1 GCA_020846775.1 Nitrospirota bacterium | reverse complement strand
CACTTGATTGCAATCGGTAGTTGCCAAGCAAACTCCACTATGCGATGGTCTAATAGCGGCACTCTGGTTTCTAAACTTGCTGACATGGCTGCACGATCGACCTTCGCCAGAATGTCGTCAGGTAAGTAGTTTAGCGCATCGGTATACATCATTCGCTCTTTATCGTCGCGCAGCACCTCAGGGACTGTCTCCGAGGTGCTGTTTTTTTTCATTCCGCAAACAAGGTTCGGATAACCTTTCCACTGCGAATTCATATATTGGTAGAACTCGTCTATGCTATTAGAAGCAATGCCTTCGGCTATTGCGCCATAGGGCAGTATATGCTGAAGAGCAGAACGCACTGGAAATGGGAGCATCGAGAGTCGGCTCCATGTATTGACGGTTTGCGAATAGCGTCCGTAACCGCAAAACAATTCATCACCGCCGTCGCCCGACAGAGCAACGGTCACATGCTGGCGGGCAAGTCGGCTCACGAGCACTGTGGGTATCTGCGAGGCATCCGCGAACGGCTCATCGTAAATAAGGGGCAAATCTGGTATGACCTCCATCGCATCCTTAGCCGACACATACAGCTCAGTATGCTCGGTTTTTAGGTGTTCAGCCACAGCTCGGGCATAAGTCGCCTCGTTGTAGCCGTGCTCATCAAATCCAATGGTAAAAGTCTTGACAGAGACCGGAGAAATAGACTGCATCAGCGCAACCACCGTAGACGAATCGGTACCGCCGGAAAGAAAAGCGCCCAGCGGCACATCGGATATTTGCTGTTCATTGATTGTGGCAATCAACAACGCTTCCAATGCTGAGACGGCCTCATCAGGCTGCCCGTTGAATCGCTGATCTGTCCCGGCAGTAATGATATGGCCCAGACTCCAATACGTCCGGAGTTGCTGCATCTCTGCCACTGTACCGGCGGACTTGATTTCCAATATCGAGCCGGGAATCAGTTTACTGATTCCGGCAAACATACTACGTGGTGTAGGCACGTATCCCCGCCTCACATATAACGCAAGAGCAGAACGATCAATATCGCCTATGAAATCTGGATGCTTGTATAAGGCCTTAAGCTCGGAACCGAAGAGAAAAGATTTACCTTGCCAACCGTAATAGAGGGGCTTCTCACCCATGCGGTCGCGCGCTAAAGATAAGGTTTGCGAATCTCTATCCCACAAGGCAATCGCAAACATGCCGGTCGATTGCTGTAATGTCCTTTCAAACCCCCACTGTTGAACCCCTGCCAACAGCGTTTCCGTGTCGGAATGCCCGCGCCATGGCCATTGCCCTAAACTGTGACGTAGTTCCAAGTGATTGTAAATTTCACCATTGAAAGCAAGGATAAATCTTCCGCAATCCGACTCCATCGGCTGATGCCCAGCAGCAGTAAGGTCAATGACTGACAACCGCCTATGGCCCAAGGCAATACCAGCATTTCCGTCCAACCACTGACCAGAATCATCTGGTCCTCGATGCTTTACTGCGCCTGCCATCTTTCCTATAGTGACAGAGGCTTCAACGCAATCAAACCCCTCGTGGTTAAGAAATCCTATAATTCCACACATATAATACAGTGCTGCTTAATAACTCTTTGCCTTCACGTTTCTCAAGAAAAGCTCTAATACCTCCAATATCAACCTCGTTTTTTTACATCTGTCCGATAAGCTTGGAGAACTTTTCCACAATAGAACTATCCGACGCCGATAGCCTGAAGTATATTATTGACGGCACCTGGAGAAACTATAGTTATATAATTCTTGATATACTTTTCTCTTGCATCCTTATCAATAGTTAGATTCAAACCATCATCACAATTATTCCAGCAATTAGAAACACCAACATCAACAAAAAAGGTTGGCAAGTTATTAGCAACACTCCACCGGGGCATTAAAACTGGTTTATTCATCAGTACACAATTATTGATGGTCGTTGACAGACTACAAATACAGAATTCAGAAAAATATATCAACGCATCCAGGTAATTTTTTTCAATTATAATATTATCATGTCTGGCCCTGATAGCTTTCTCTTCCGTAACTGGATGCAGCTTTACTACTAATTTTATATTTTCTTTTTTAAGCCTTTCTGCACAGTCCATTATAAAACGATCCCGTATGTCCGCAGTGTATCCGCCCATATTGTTTTGTTCAGGAAAAGATTCCTCAAGAAGAACTGCATATTTTTGGCCGGCTTTAACCCATTTACGCACCGTCTCAGGCAACATGCCGATAACAAATTTATCGTTTATTATCAGGTCATGCAATTTATCATATTTGGGATTACCCACAACCGTAATATTCTTAGAATTATATCCTAATTTTTTATAATGCTTAATATCGTTTGTAGAATATACAAGACACTTATCGTTCACAATCTCGTCACAATATTCAGGAAACCGAAACGCTTTGCCTGGGTTTTTAAAATATGAATAGATAACCTTCAAACATCGAAAGTTAATAATTTGGATCGGGTTATATCTGCTCAAAGTAAATAAATAGTTAGGAATAACTGTCGAAATATACTTTCTGGTTTTTTTTATTTTCTTCATCAATGAATTATATGACTGTTCCATAAGGACAACAAGCTGGTCATTTGAGGAACCCAAATCTCTAATGCCATGCATTAGATAGATACTTTTTATCTTTAATTTCCTACAGGACATGGTCAACACCCTGTCTAGTATTTGAGTCGTGTTCAGAGTGATTATTATGTCAGGCTTTTCTCGTTCAAACATTTTATAAATCATTTTCGTACCGTAAAAAGAAATATCTCTGCATATAATACCATTGATAACCTCCTCTTTTAAATTAGCAGCATTAAATGATCCAACATGAAGCAACATGGTTTCATGACCGCGTTTTCGCAACTCTGAATCAATCGTAACAAAATTATCTATACCCACTGTCCAATAATCAAAGTATGCAATTTTCATAAAATGGCACCTATATAAACGTAATACAATGCTATTAGCGGATTAATTTATACGCAAACTTTCTGAGGAAATTAGTGATCCTATTTTCCTTTTCTAATAACCTAATTACAGGGTAGAGAAATGCCGGCAACTGCACATATAAATTAAAAGTATTAAATAAGCCCATGATTTCTTTTTCCTTCATCTCCTTGATTTCAATATTTGGTACAGTACCTAAATGGGACTTTATTTCAGTCGTTTTTATTAAACCTTTCTGGATTAATGTTTTTGTCAGCTCATTGTCCGGAAACGGTATAAAAATGGAAACTATCGAAGAATTGGGTTTGGCCTCCTTGTTAAGCTTGATAGTCTCAAATACATGATTCCTGTCCATTCCAGGTAAACCTATCATATTATAGGCACTTACATGGATATTATTGTCCCGCAAGTGTTTTATTGCATTAACAATTTGCCGATTTGACATTTTTCTATTTAGAATTTCTGTCCTGTAAGACTCTATGCCAGACTCAACTCCAATACTAACATGAGCGCATCCCATTATACCAAGCAACTCAGCTACTCTTTTCGTAATAGTTTCAGGACGAACCAAAGCAATAAAGGGAAGACCTACTTTTTCTTTGTATAGCGGAGCCAACTCTTCAAACAATTTTAGAGGTTTAGCTGTAAATGTGCCATCTTGAAAATAAAACATTTCAAGATTATATTTATCCTTTAATTCCTTACATCCTTGAACCAGTTTTTCGGGATCTTTCTGTCTGATATACCCATTATCACCAGCATCTTTGTAAGCTGTTCTAAGCGTTCCAGAACCACAATAACTGCAATTATAAGGACAGCCTCTTGTAGTTTCAACATGTCCCATCCTATAGGCACGACCTTCATATAATCCGTTGATCTGTATGGGATCATATGAATCTAAATTTAATGTTGGAAGTTTGTTGATATCTACCTTATTAGTTATACCGTTACGAATGACTTCATTACCTTTCTTGAGCCAAAGTCCTTTAATGCCTTCTAACTTTTCTCCTCTTTCCATTTTAGTACATACTTCTATTATAAATTCTTCACCCTCACCATAACATATCATATCAATATACGGCTCTTTTATACTTTCCTCAGGGTTAAGACAAACCTGGACACCTCCTGCAAGGATCTTGATTTCTGGAAAATCTTTCTTGAAAGGTTCTAAAAGCTTTCTTTGTATTTCTACGTTGGTAGCATAGAATGAGAATGCTAACAAATCTGGGTTAAATTTATGAACCCTTTCTTTTAAGTCTACATAGGGATTAGTTGGTTTAGGTTCTATGGATAAATTATCTACTACCTTCCAAATACCAGCCTTTAAATGATTAAATTCCCAAGGATCAATGAAATCAAGATAAAAAGACGTATCAAAGACCTCCGTTTTGTGCCCTTCGTTTCTCACTATGGTTTCCAATAGAGATAACGAATAGGGTACTCGAGGACGAAATTCTTTATTAAAATAAATGAAAAGTACTTTCAAAAGTAATCTCCTTTATTATTTTCCTACGACACACTAAATTATATTTGGCTACCTGAACACCAATAATCAGTGAAGAAAGAACCGCGACACTATTAGATCATATCCCACGTTACTGGCGCGCCTTTATTTGCGTCCATTTTTATATACTTACCAAGTATGATTTCGTAATATCTTGGAGGCAAACCATACCCAGGCCTAATGATTCGCAAATTATCTCTCGTAAAAACTGCCCCTTTTTTCATATCCTCGGCAACATAAAGAGAGCGACGATATCGCATCGATGCCCTTTCGTTCTCTGTGGGGCCATAAGCGATTTTCCCAAGTGCCTGCCATGCCCGCTCGGTTTCCATAACTAATTGTCTAAACTCGTCCGGCTCTATAGAAAATGCAGAATCGACCCCACCGTCGGCACGACTAAGAGTAATATGCTTTTCTATTACAGTAGCCCCTAATGAAATGCTTGCGACAGAAACTCCTATCCCCATAGTATGATCAGACAAACCAACCTCGGCTTGAAACAGATCGCGAATGTGGGGGATTGTACGGATATTCGTATTTTCAGGAGTTGCAGGATACGTACTGGTGCATTTAAGCAGAATAATGTCCTTGCAACCTGCTTCTCTGGCACATCTCACAGTTTCATCTAATTCTGCGACCGTTGCCATGCCTGTGGAAATAATCATTGGTTTTCCAGTGAACGCGACCTTCCGAATCAAAGGAATGTCTGTATTTTCAAATGAGGCAATCTTGTAACACGGCACATCAAGACTTTCCAGAAAGTCAACGGCAGTTTCATCAAATGGAGTACTGAAGGCAATCATTCCAAGCTCTTTACAGCGGTCAAATATCGGCTTATGCCACTCCCAGGGTGTATAGGCTTCCTGATAAAGTTTATATAGAGATTTCCCTTTCCACACGCTATTTGGATCAGAAATAAAAAACTCTCCCTCATCCAAATCCAATGTTATTGTGTCAGCGGTATAGGTCTGAATCTTCAAAGCATGAGCACCTGCTCCAGCTGCCGCTTCCACAATCTCAAGTGCCCGATCAAAAGATTGATTGTGATTGCCGGACATCTCGGCAATGATGAAAGGGGGATGCTCCCTTCCTATCAAGCGACTGGAAATAGCAATAGATTTTATACCATCATCCATTAGTTTAAATTTTTCGTTAAAATATTTGCGTATTCTTCAAATCCTGCATCAATAAAAGCTTTCGTTGAAACCATATTTGTTTTAAGTATTTCAGCACAAACTACTTTTATTTTTGGATGTTCTTGTAACAACCATCTGCTTCCGGTTTCAATCAATTTTGGTCCATAGCCGTGTCCGTATTTTCCAGGCATAAGGTAAACTGAAATTCCTGCACTTTCATTATCAATATCATAACGTATAACTCCAATCGGTTCTCCTTCTATCTCACCAATTAATAATACTTTATTGGGATTGTTTAGAGTAGCTTCAAACCACTTGAGATGCTCTTCCCACTTAATTGTTGATGATATAAAAGAAACTTTTCGAGTCTCTTCAGCATTTCTCCAATCATAGATCTTTTTGCAATCGGATTTTAACGCTAACCGTAACTCAATAGAGGCAGGCGTTAAATGTTTGATAACTCTTTCATAGCCTCGGCCATCAACGAGTGATAAGTTCTTTTTAGATATCGACCTAAGCAAATAAGGATTGCTTATAGCCACATCAATGTATTTGGATAACATAGTTGTAGTCGTATTTACGCTCTTACCAAAGTAAAGCAAGTGGCATTCATCAGCCATCGCTTCGATCGTTGTTTCTTGATTTATAGCAAGCGTTGAAACTAAGCTTGGCAAACCTAAACAGCATCTTTCCCAAGTTGCAGTCCCTCCCGCTCCAATTGCTAAATCGGCATTAGCCATGAGTTCCGCCATGTTTGAAAGTTGACACTGGTAGTTTACATTCGGTAATTCAGAGCAGAGCGATTGGATTTGATCTTTGTGAGGATTCTTCGCACCCACTACAACATCTACATCAATATCTGTCCTGTCAATTAATTTAATAGCTTCAACGGCCTTTGCTGTTTCATTAGTTGGGTCAACACCGCCAAAGAAAATCAAGATTCTCCTAACAACACCGTCACGCGTCCTAAGTGTTTTTCTTGCTTCTGTAAATTCCCGTCTCAAAAGGGCATACTTGGGACCAAGCAACTTTCTGCAGTTCTGAGAAACCAATTTATCATAACGTTTTTCAAAATCCGTATGAAGGTTTTGGTCAAGAAGCAAATCACAATCATGCGGCCTGTCGGCCAAGTCGTCTATAACCATTATCTTTGTGGCGAATAGACGCATTTGTCCTTCCCATCGCCTATCCAATGCGTAGTGATCAACAAGCAACCAATCAGTGCATCCGTCTTTTTCAATGACAGACCTGGTCTCTACTGCATCCGTTTGCCAGTCGACCCCTAACCATTCACTGTGAGTCAAATCTCCTGAAACTTCTTTTTTCTCCTTTTCCAGGAATGGAAGACGGTAAACCTTATATCCCTTTGTCTCAACATAGTTAATCATATTGCCAGGTAATTCTCTACACATGAAAGAAACTTTGCAGCTTCTTTCATGAAGGTCATCTGCAAGGGTTAAACACCTCATCAAATGGCCGCTACCCATTTTGTATGAAGAATCAACTCTTATAGCTATTTTCATTAAGTTTAACGCACTTTAAAAAGAGGTTCCAGTGGCTTGCAACAGAGGAGTTTATCCATTTTCCTGTTATTAACCGCATCTTTAAGTACAGGCAGGACGTCATTGTAAACGGCAAGTAATGATGCAATATCCTCATCACTATGTGAATAACTCATATTGTGTGTACCTAATGTCAATATCCGCCTTGCAAACATCTCCTGTAATAGCAGTGTCTTAATCTCCCACATAGTGTAAGGCACGACATCCCTAATATTCAGGAAAGACCAACTTGGAAGGCCTGAAAACGATATTATATGATTCACTTCATGCTTATTGATCAGCTCCCTTAAACCGGTCAAGATCTTTTCTCCCTGAGTTTTGAGAGCTGCAATAACAGGCTTATTCTGGAGCTTGGTCATAGTTGCAAGTGCGGCTGCAAGAGATAATGTCTCGCCACCAAAAGTAAATGAAAAAAAGACCTCTTCCATCTGGCGCATAATTTCTGCCTTTCCTGCAACCGCTGAAACAGGATAACCATTTGCAAGTCCTTTGCCGAAAGTTGCCATATCTGGAATAACACCAAAATATTCCTGGGCGCCGCCATTTGAAAACCTGAAACCGGTAATAGTTTCATCAAAGATAAACACAGCACCGTTTTTGCGGGTTAGCTCCGCTACTTTATGGAGAAAGCCGTCTTTTGGTTCAGTTGTATTCATCGGTTCCATGATCACCGCAGCAACCTGGTTAGGCCACTCTTTAAATATGCGTTGCAAAGAATCTATATCGTTATAAGTAAATTGATGTGTCAGTTCCCGAGTTGCTTTTGGGACACCTTTATAACGGGCGGTAGAACCTATATACCAGTCCTGCCAGCCGTGATAACCGCAGACAGCCACATGATCACGACCTGTATATGCCCTCGCTACCCTGATCGCCCCTGATGTAGCATCTGAGCCGTTTTTACCGAATCTCACCATCTCGGCACACGGCACCATCTCAACTATTTTTTCGGCTACCTGCATCTCAATAGGATGGGGTAGAGAAAAAATAATCCCATCTTCCAGTTGTGCTTGAACTGCTGCAGTCACGTCGGGGTCATTGTATCCCAAAGTCACAGCAGCAAGGGAATTAATAAAATCAATATACTCATTCCCGTCAATATCCCAGACACGACTGCCTTTCCCCTTTGTGATAAAATAAGGCGATACACCATAAGGATACTGTGTCCTGCTCTTACTAAAGGTCTGGGAGCCCAATGGGATAGTCTTTAGTGCTCGTTCCAGAAGCTCTTCTGATTTGCGATACCGCTCAGACATTATTGTTCTCCTGTTGATTTTAAAAACATAGCGTCCTTATCAAACGATTTCTTCATTCCTTCATTACGTTCATGTTGGGTGTTCATGGTTTTCAGATCAGGGTGAATGTCCAGAAAAGATAGGATATCATTTGTAGTAAACTCCGAGTTGTTATGATACAAGGCATCATAAATTTTAGATACCAATTCAAAGTCAACCGCTTCATCGACCGTCCAGCG
This sequence comes from Nitrospirota bacterium, assembly GCA_020846775.1. Taxonomy (NCBI): domain Bacteria; kingdom Pseudomonadati; phylum Nitrospirota; species Nitrospirota bacterium. The sequence continues at coordinate 9,561 of JADLDG010000040.1, read as the reverse complement.
CAATCCGGACAAGTCTATAGTGTTCCTGAAATTTCCTATTCTGAAACGATCCGGTTGCTGATAAATAAACGGAGTGACATGCTCCCTTTGCGAAGGTAGAACAGCTTCTTTCCATGCTTGCTCCAGGCATTTATACCGGAAGACCTCTGTATCCAGGCCATCAGGAAAAGTGCATTCAAAATTGTTGCTGCTATAATCGTACTGTCCCTGGATGTGAAATGCAATCACCTCATCGATCAAATGAGGATCAATAAGTGGACAGTCACCGGTCAATCTTACTATATGGTCGGCATTATAAGGTTTGGCTGTCTGGTAAAACCTATCTAAGACATCATCAAGACTCCCGCGATAATATGCAATGTCATTTTCTTTGCATAACATTTCAATGGGATTGTCAGTCAGATCAAGACTGGTAGCTACTATTAACTTATCTATCAACTTGGCGCGTCCGATCCTCTCAATCTGTCTCATCAGCATAGGCATGTTAATAATAATTTTTAAAACTTTACCGGGAAGTCTTGTTGAGGAAACCCTTGCCTGTAGAATTGCTAATATCATGCTTGCTGAATCAATACCTCCAATTTGACGGGTTTAATATAGACTCATCACTTAATGCAAAGCTGGTGAAATCTATCGCTTCAACAGGAATGACCTCTGCGCATATCTCTTTAAGCTGCGTATGATTGTTCACGCCGCAGATGATGTAGTCAATATCTGCTATGTTATTCAAAAAACCGAGGGCTGCTCGAGCTGGTGTTAATCCATGCTGATGTATAATTCTGGAATAGTTTTTCAAATGTTCTCTAACAGAATCAAAAAAAGGTGGGAGTGTTTCAGGTGACATAAGCAGCACCCCTTGCAGGAATGCTGAGCGCGCATGAATCTCAACCCCTCTTTTTTTAAGTTTAGACAGATGACCACTGATCAGTAAACGCTGATCAAATACATTTATTGGGAGTTGGATAATATCTATCTGATAATTTTCTAAGATTTCATCAACCTGCAATGCCGTATATACTGACACCCCAATTTTCTCTACCAAACCTTTCTGCTTTAATTCAGACATTTTAGAAAAAAGAAGATGCCCATTTTTACTTAGCAAGTCATCTGCGTTATGTATCAATAACCCATAAATTGAAGCATGCTTCATCTTATGCAACGATTGGGAAAAAAAACCCTCCAATCTCTGAGCATCATCTAATGTTATTGTTGAGGAGGAAAATCTCGCAGTCTTTGTAACAATTTTAAATTTATAGCCATCAGACAACGTTTTGCCTAATGCTTCTTCACTTGTTCCATACATGGCCGCAGTATCTATGAGACTGATGCCATTGTGCATTGCAATATCCAATATTTTTTTTATCTCATTAAGGGAGGTTTTGCCGTCCTGATTTGATATGCCGTAATCAATGCCAAATTGCACCGTTCCCAAACCTATCTTCACCTAAGCACCTGCTTGATTTTGTCAATAACAATATCCTGATCTTCGTCTGTCAAATCATAGTATATGGGAATGCTTATTGCCTCCCTATAATACCTTTCAGCTCCTGGAAAATCACCACGTTTGAATCCTAACCGACTGTAATAAGGTTGAGTATGAACAGGTATGTAATGCAGGTTTACACCAATCCCTTCATTTCGAAGCTCTTCAAACACCTGGCGATGTGACTTATTAATTTCTTTAAGTTTAAGTCGAATCACATACAAGTGAAATGCTGAAAAAGTATCTGGGTGTTGCCAGGGTAACATTATTGGAAAACTCTCTAAATCTTCATTATAACGCTGGGCCAAGTTTCGACGGCGTTTTACAAATTCATCCAAACGGCTCATCTGACTTGCCCCTAAGGCAGCCTGAATATCGGTCATACGGTAATTAAAGCCAAGATCAATTTGTTCATAATACCATGACCCATGGGATCCCCCCTCCATTAATTGAGGATTGCGGGTTATACCATGTGAGCGCAGGCGTATCAGCTTCTCGTACAAGTCACTCCTATTAGTAAGAACCATTCCTCCTTCTCCCGTGGTTATGATTTTAACAGGATGAAAGCTGAAAACGGTCATGTCAGAAAAAACACAACTACCAATTACATTTCCCCTATAACGCCCTCCAATTGCATGAGAGGCATCTTCGATAACAGTAAACCCATAGCGTTTTGCAAGGGCATAGATTTTTGTCATGTCGCATGACTGTCCCGCAAAATGCACAGGGATAACGATCTTTGGAAGTCTTCCTCCCTGTTCTGCTTCTTTAAGTTTTTCTTCCAAAACATCTGCGCACAGATTATAGCTAAGGGAATCGATATCCACAAAATCAACAGAGGAACCACAATAAATCCCGCAATTTGCGGAGGCAACAAAGGTATTGGGGGAGGTCCAGAGCCAGTCTCCAGAGCTAAGTCCTGCTGCTAAGCATGCAATATGGAGTGCAGAGGTAGCGCTATTGACAGCAACGGCATGTTTTGCACCGCAGTATTCAGCCACGATCTTTTCAAAACGATCTATGAGAGGTCCTTGGGTAAGCCAATCGGATTTGAGTACCTCGACAACCGCCTGTATATCCTGTTCGGAAATACTTTGACGAGCATACGGTATAGAGCTTCTGTTCAATACAGTCTCCACTAAAAAATAAAATTTGGATCCACGTGTAGTTTGATAAGGATACGGATATCCTCCACTGTCAGCCAGTCAGTATTCGTTCCACTACTGTATTTAAAACCAGAGGGACAGCATTTCCCTCCAAATGCCTTTATGAATTCCTGCACATTCCAAATAGGCGCGGATGGTAAAATAACATAGTAATCCTTAAATTCAAGTGTGTTCAAGGCGTCTGTTTCAGTGATCATTTCCTCATGTAACTTTTCACCCGGCCGAATACCGACGATTTGCTTCCTGCATCCAGGCGCCACAGCCTCTGCTACATCAAGGATTCGATAGCTTGGTATTTTGGGTACAAATATTTCGCCACCCCACATATTATTGAGTGCATACAAAACAAGGTCTATACCATGTTCCAGAGTGATACTGAACCGTGTCATCCGCTCATCAGTAATCGGAAGTACTCCCTCCGCTCTCTTTTGTAGAAAAAAGGGGATGACACTCCCCCGGCTTCCTTTCACATTTCCATACCGTACAACTGAAAACAGTAAATCCCTTTTACCCCTAAATAGATTTGCGGCAACAAACAATTTGTCCGAACATAGTTTCGTTGCTCCGTAGAGATTGATTGGAGCGGCAGCCTTGTCTGTACTGAGAGCCACGACACGTTTTACACCAGTCGCTATTGCTGCCTCAATAACATTTTGCGCGCCAAATATATTGGTCTTGATTGCCTCCATCGGATTGTACTCACAAGCCGGAACCTGCTTGAGAGCAGCGGCGTGAACAACTATATCAATCCCCTCAAAAGCCCTGAGCAAACGGGAGCTATCCCTAACATCACCTATGAAATATCGGATCTGTGGATATTTGCTTTCAGAAAACTCTTGAGACATCTCAAATTGCTTAAGCTCGTCGCGTGAATAAACAACGAGTCGAGTGATTTCTGGATACTTTAACAATATTGTTTCAATAAATTTTTTTCCGAAGGAACCGGTGCCGCCTGTAACAAGAATCGATTTGCCATTCATCATATTTACTCCCTGAGAGATTATTAAGTTATATCATTTGTCCCATTTTAGAACCATTACAATTAAGCCAAGCAAGCTTTCTAAGGCTTCTATATTACTGAAACTATTCTGTGTTATATACTATATTGGATGGGGTAGGAATTGATATAAAGGTGTCTTTTGAAATCGCATTATCAGACACCTCTTTTTGTATTATACATTACTTTGGTGTCCACTTTTTAGCATCTGGCTTCAGATATATACTTCATCTTGACAATAGATTTTTATGAAGCCGTCATTCTTCCTGTTACTTCAATCGTGCAGGCTGTGATCAAGTCCAACCTCCTTCTTCAACTCCTCTATCTCCATCTTTAACATCTCATATTCATCCAGTTTCCTCTTCAGGAAATCACGGCTGAGCTGCACCCTGCTTTTTATACCTGCAGGGGTAAGGATATACATATAGGCTGCCTTGTTTTTTGAGTTCTTGAATCTCTTTGCCCTGACCAGTCCGGCATCAATGAGATTGCTCAGGACATAGTTCACACTGCCCAAGCTTACGCCGAGTTTTTGCGATAACTCACGCTGGGAAAGCTTGTTATCCTTTGAAAGTTCTTTAAGGAGTTTCAGGTGATGGCCGTTCATTATAAGAAGCAATGAGTGTCGAGCAAAGAGTCGTTAAGAAAAAGCCGGTAAGGCAGAGCTATAAGTAAAACATGGGCAGGCTGCCGCTATTAAACGGCATGGGTATCCTTGCTGTCCTGATTAATGTGCATTGTTTTGTGATAAAGCAAATGATGAGGTATCCTGGATGATGAGTTCAAATGCTGAACCAATATACGGATGTCGGGGGAATATGTCAATGGGGTTTTCATGTATCATGCCACCTTGACTTCCAAGCTGACTTTTTTTAGTCTGGAGACGCGGGGTGAGAGTGATCCTATATGAACATAAACTACCTGCTGTTCTTCTTCTTTTTGCTGCTCTGCCAATTCTATATTTATCCTGCATAGTTCCGGGTCATCTTCAGGCAATAATACAATCTGCGCATTTAATGGAATCTTTTCTGCAATTTCAGGGTGTTCCAAAATATATCTGTCAAACTCTGTACTTAGAATCAAGTTTTTTGAAAATATTTCCTGTTCAGTCATTTTTCTCTACCTCCTTTAAATACTTCTCTCTATATTCTTGCCAGTTGTCTCTCAAATCTTTCTCTACAAAGGTTAATGCAAGATTATAATCATTAAAAGGAAGTGTCTCCTTTTGAGTTTCACCTTTATAAGGCACTATATCTTTGTGAGCAAATCCATGCGACGTATCATATCTGACTACCGGATACCACTCATCCTTTATTTTGAGTTCATACTGCACTATGAATTCAATTCATATTACTTTTTACTCTGACATGTCGAGTTCTACGTCTTCCATCACGACCTAATGGTGTAACATATTCTACAACCTTCAATCAAATTACCCCAAATAAAACTCCGTATTGAAGCCGAGGGTTTCGACTTCAAATCTGCGAACTTTACTTCTTCAGCAACATAAGATGTCTGATGTTATTCAAGATCCCTCTTCAATTCCTCTATTTCCATCTTTAACATCTCATACTCATCCAGTTTCCTCTTCAGGAAATCACGGCTGAGCTGCACCTTACTTTTTATGCCTGCAGGGGTCAGTATGTACATATAGGCTATCTTGTTCTTTGAGTTCTTGAATCTCTTTGCCCTGATAAGTCCGGCATCAATGAGATTGCTCAGGACATAGTTCACACTGCCCAGGCTTACGCCGAGTTTTTGGGATAACTCGCGCTGGGAAAGTTTGTTATCCTTTGAAAGTTCATTAAGGAGTTTCAGGTGATGGCCGTTCATTTAAGAAGCGATGAGCATTTGGGAAGCCCTGGACAGGCTGCCGCCAATGGGGGACATTGGGGTAAGAGCTGTCCTGTATATATTGTTCAATGGGTTTTTATAAGACTAACGATGCGGTAACTTAGGTGATGAGTTCAGATGTTGAACTAATATACTGATATTGAGGGAAGATGTCAATAGGGGTAGTTGGAGTTGAAGTTAGTCACGGTTTATGTGTAATGAATTTTTTGTCTTTAAGATATTTTATGACGTCATCAACGCAATCTTCTAATGATGTTACGTCTGTCTTTAGATAAAGCTCCGGATTTACTGGTGGTTCGTAGGGAGATGAAATGCCTGTAAATCCTTTAATCTCACCCCTCCTTGCCTTTGCATAGAGGCCTTTTGTGTCGCGGCTCTCACAGACAGCAATGCTGCTGTCACAGAATATCTCTATGAACCTCTCTGAACCTGTAAGGGCCCTCACACGCTCCCTGTCCACAATGAATGGGGAGATGAAGGCGGTCAATGCGATTATGCCTGCCTCTGTAAAAAGCTTCACCATCTCTCCGATACGCCTTATGTTCTCACTGCGGTCTTCAGGAGAAAATCCCAGGTCAGAGCAGAGGCCGTGCCTTACATTATCACCGTCAAAGACAAAGGTATGACAGCCCATCTTAAAGAGCCTCTCTTCAACATAATGAGCAAGAGTAGATTTTCCGGCGCCTGACAGGCCTGTAAACCAGAGGACTATTCCCTTGTGTCCGTTCCTGTTCTCCCTGTGGATAGGGGTGATAACTGCATGGTGCCAGACTATGTTGTTGTTATTTTTCATTAGAAAATACGCCTTTCAAATCCCCCCTGACCCCCTTTTCTAAAGTGGGGTAACTAATTTCCCCCCGTTGAAAAAGGGGGATTAAAGGTTATTTAAGCCGGGGTCTGGTTATATGTGGGTATCAGGTCTTTCATGGTTGAAAGTACGCCTTCCTTGTCTGAACCCAATGCCTTGATCTGTAATTCAATCAACTGGTCAAAGAATTTCCCGGAATCTATGCCGTTTGTGCCGGATATTGCCATGTTTATCTTTTCGTGGGATGTCGGGAGGATATTTTCTTCTGTATCAAATAATTCCTCATACAGTTTTTCTCCGGGTCTAAGCCCTGTATATACTATCTTGATGTCCTTTTCAGGCACTAATCCTGATAATGTAATCAGGTTGTGTGCAAGGTCTACAATCTTTATCTGCTCGCCCATGTCAAGAACAAATGTCTCTCCCCCTTTGCCCATGGCTGCTGCCTGAAGAACCAGCTGGACCGCCTCAGGGATGGTCATAAAGAATCGCTGTATATCCGGATGGGTAACTGTGATGGGGCCGCCCTTTTTTAGCTGCTCTCTGAACAGGGGCACTACACTGCCGCTGCTGCCAAGGACATTGCCGAACCGTACTACTATAAATTTAGTACTGCTGATCGAATTCATATGTCCCACAGCCATCTCAGCGATCCTCTTTGAAGCGCCCATTACGCTGGTGGGATTAACGGCCTTATCTGTAGATATCTGCACAAATGTTTCGACCCCGGTCTGATCAGATAATTCCATGACATTCCAGGTGCCCTGCACATTGTTTTTAACGCTCTCAATTATATTATCCTCCATAAGGGGGACATGCTTGTATGCAGCGGCATGAAATACGATCTCCGGCTTGTATTTCTTAAACTTCATATATAATCTGTTAGTGTCGCAAATATCGCCGATCACAACACTGAAGAAGTCTCTCGAATATTTATTTCCAAGCTCATGGTCAATAAAATAGAGACCGTTTTCGTTGCGGTCATAAAGTACAAGGCTGCGGGGGTTATGTTTGATTATCTGTCTGCACAATTCCGAACCTATTGAACCGGCGGCTCCTGTAACAAAGACCCTCTTGCCGCACACAAGGTCCCGGATATTTTCCGGATTTATCGAGACGGGATCCCTGAAGAGGAGGTCTTCTATTGATATATCTCTTATCTGATTTACCGTGACCTGCCCCCTGATAACATCCCTCAGGCTTGGAAGGGTCTTGAGCGCTACATGGTGCTTACTGCACTTACCCATAATCTTCTGGACCTGGAGAGGCTTGGCAGAAGGAATGGCTATGATAATCTCCTCCGGGTCATGTTTTTTTATAAGATGCGGCAGGTCATCTCCGGAGCCAAGGACCGGCACTGAGTGGATCTTAAGCCCCTTCTTCTTGTCATCATCGTCAATAAAGCCTGTTACATGGTGTGAATAGCCGGGATTTTTCAGCATATCCCTGAGCAGGAGTTCACCGGCATCACCAGCGCCATATATAAAAACCCCTCTGTCTTCACGAAGGGTAAGCCTTGTCTTCTCACGTATAATCCTTGTACCAAGCCGGACGCCACCCATCAAACCGATAAGAAAGATCGTATCCATAACAAGTATTGAACGGGGATATGCGTGAAGTCCCATAACAAGGTATATGATAAGTCCATTGATTGCAGAGCTGAATATTACCGCTTTAAAGATCTGGATCACATCTCTTACACTGGCATATCTCCATAGTCCTTTGTGGAGGTCCATGAAGTAGAAGAGGCCAAGCCGGACAAGTATGATAACCGGCAGGGTTGCACCAATCATGTAATAATAATCAGGCGGGATCTTCCATTCAAATCTGAGGGTAAAGGCGAGAAGATTTGATACGACAATCAGGATAAGGTGAACACACACTATTAAGACCCTGCGATACTTCAGGATTACATTAGTGAGCATCTTCTATATTCCCCCTTGTGAAATAAAAATACAAGACCCTGAAACAAGCTGAGGATGTCAATATATACTGTTAGAAAATTTCAAATTTAATACTTAAAATTATTGTCTGCATCTTTTAACACCGGATATGACCGGTCTTTTGCTGAAAGGATGGGGGCCTTTACAGGCCAGTCAATGTTAATCTCCGGGTCATTCCAGGCGATGCCCCGTTCATGGGCGGGTGAATATTCACTGGTACACTTATATAAGACTTCCGCCACGCTGCTAAGGGTAAGAAACCCATGGGCGAAACCGGGCGGGATATAAATCATTTTATTATTTTCATCAGACAGCTCAACGCCGATCCATTTCCCATAGTCAGGAGAACCCTTTCTTATATCAACGGCTACGTCAAATATCTTTCCCTTTATGCACCTCAATAATTTCCCCTGGGCCCCCGGATTGATCTGATAGTGAAGACCCCGCAGGACTCCCATAGACGATTGTGAGTGGTTGTCCTGTACGAAAGATTCACTTATCTCTGCTTTTGCAAACTCAGAATATTTGTAGGTTTCAATAAAGAAGCCCCTCTCGTCCCGGAAGGCCCCCGGTTCAATGATCACGACCCCGGGAATTGATTGTCTTATAAATTTAAAGGGCATTGGCACGCACCCGTCATTTATAACCCCGACATTCATCAGCAAAGGAAATCATACGTTAAATAAGTCACAAAAAGCTGGATGAATTTCTAATAAAAGGGTCTGTAATGAAAAGCAGTCTGGAATTATAATTAAAGGAATCAAGGTTGTCAAGCACAGTGAAATCCCTATAACTTGTGTTTTTTTTTAAATTTTCATATGATAGCTGATTAATTATGAACAATCAGGAAGAATATTCTGACGAAGAAATAAACCTGTTGGATTATTGGCGTGTTATCTGGAAGCGGAAAATACTTATAATCATTGTGGTATTTTTTATTACACTTCTTAGCGCCGTAATCTCATTTTATAGAACAGACATCTATCAGGCAAAGGCTGTAATTTCTCCAATTGGCGACGAAAAAGGTGGAGGAGGTTTATCTCTCCTTTCCCAGCAATTTGGCGGTTTGGCAGGCATCTCCCTGCCTGCATCAACATCTTCAAAGGAGATTGTGAATCTTCTTAACTCAAATATGATCAGGGAAAAGATGATAGAAAAATACAATCTGCTCCCTGTCTTATTCTCTAAAAAATGGGATAAGGATAAGAAGGGATGGATTGAAAAACCCCCAACCATGTGGAACGGTATCAGGGCGCTTAACTCAATTATTAAAGTAACTAATAATATAAAGGAAAATACTATTTCCGTAT
>JADLDG010000039.1 GCA_020846775.1 Nitrospirota bacterium | reverse complement strand
TGCCGAGGTAGCTCAATGGTAGAGCAACGCATTCGTAATGCGTAGGTTGGGGGTTCAATTCCCCTCCTCGGCTCCATGCATCTTAGATTCAGGGGTGTGATGAGCACACCTCATAAGAATTTACCAAGGTGATTACAATGCAATTTGGAGGAGGCTGTAAATATCCGAGTCTTTTTTTGCATACTTCTTACTTTATTAACCGGGATAATTACGTTATAGAGCTATTATAAAGAATTCCACAGCTGTCTCCACAACGAACAGCAAAATAAAAATGGTTTCGTCTGCCATACTTACAGGTCACTCCCTTGACTCATGCAGCAGTTGCTTTGGGTGCCAGCGTTTTTCCAGGTTGCCAAGGTTCCTGCTGTGTGTCAGGATCACTATCTCATCGCCCGGCCGCAGCATCGTCTCATCATCGGAGATGGCAAACTTGTTTTCCCGATAATAGCAAATGACTCGGGCATCTGCAGGCAGCTTCAGCTCTTTGACGGCAACGGCGTCTTCTTCCCTGGCGGTGAATGTAAAAAAACGGGCCTCGTCCTTAAGAACCGTGGACAACTCGACGTTTTTACCTCCGCCGACCATATCCTGCAGGTAACGGCTGATTGTGCGAGAGGGGATGATCGTGTCCCCGAGCCCCAGCTCGCGGCAGATGCCCTCGAATTGCTCATCGGCAATGCTCGTCACTACTCGCTTGAAGCCGAGGGACCGGCCGACGAGGCTGGCAATGACGTTGGTCTGGTCGCTGCCCGTCAGGCAAAAGAGGATGTCGGTCTGTTCGGGATTCACCTCGCGCAGGATGTTTGGACGGCTGCCATCTCCCAGCAGAAAACTGCAATCCATCTCTTCAGACAATTCATCTATTTTTACCCTGTCGGTCTCGATGATGATGACTTCGTGGTTCTTCCTGACAAGAGCCTTAGCAGTTTCAATGCTGACTTCATCGGCTCCAATAAACACTATTCTCATTTTGCCTCCATTCTTCTGCCAACCCACGTTCCCGGGAACATCATCACGAGCCAGGCAATGATTTCCAGTCGTCCCAACAGCATATCCGTACACAGGACCGCCTTGAGGAGGGCTGGTAAATCGGTACTTGTGATTCCCACCGAAAGTCCCACGGTTCCCGTTGCCGAAACAACTTCAAACAACGAGTCCAGAGCAGGGTATCCCAGCGCGACAAACTGCAGCCATGACACAGCGACGACAACTATGAACATGAAAATCAGCATCAACGCTTCCTGAATCTCTTCTCCCTGCAAACGACGTCCCGGCAGCCGTGGTTCCAATACAGCGTGCCGCGGCAGGCACGAGCGTACGATGATAAACCTGAGCACACTGGCTGCTATCAGGAGCCGCAGCAGCTTGAATCCCCCGGCCGTGGACCCGACCCCTCCGCCCGCGATCATCGAGAAGATCGCCACCAGCTTGGAATAGGGATCGAGTTGTGAAACCGTTATGGATGAAAAACCGGTTGTAGTCTGCGCGGAAAAGGCCAGAAGCGGCGCATGATGAAGAACTTGTGCCCATGGCATTCCCTCCCGTAACCGCATGCCTGCGCCCATCAGAAGAGTGACGACAATTGCGGCAATTACTACAGACAGAAGTTGCAGCCCATCTATCGCAATACGCCGTTTTTGCCAGAATATCCGGTAGTAGAGCGTCAGAGGGATTGCCCCCGCGAGACAGATAAGTGTGATCCACGCCTGCGCAGGCAAACCTAATGTTGCCAGGCTGCCGTCATGAGTCGCAAAGCCTCCGGTCGAGACCGATGCAAATATGTATAATACCGCATCGAACAGTCCCAGTCCAGCCAGCAACGAACCAGCAATGCCGATGACGGTCAGCGACCCATACACGATGAGGACGTGCCGCGCGTGGGTTTTCGTATTGCCGACCAAATTGTCTTCTCCAACCTCGGTTACGGCAAGACCTTTGGCCAGCAGCCCGGGCTTTACCACCAGAGCCAGAGCCAGCACGACAAAGCCCAGTCCCCCATACCATTGCATCCAGGCGCGGCTGAAGAGAAAAACAGGCGATGCACCGATGAGCGTTGCCTTCATGCTCAGACCTGTGGTAGTCACTCCCGAGACGGCTTCAAAAAAGGCATCCGGAAAACTCAACCCGAAGCCCATCATCGGATAGGCCATAACGAGCGGCGTAGAGAGAAACATCAGCGCCACCAGCACCATGCCTTCATTAGCCTGCACACTGGCCGGCGCCCGCAGCCGTGCCAGGCTTGCTCCCAGGGCCGCGAGTCCGCCAACCACAATGCCATAACGCAGGACAGCGTCCGTCTCGCCATAGATCACCGATATGACCAGCGGCAGGACCGTCAGTACGGCAAGGACAAGGCACAGTTGACCGAAATACTTCAAAACCACCCGTAAGCGTACCGCATATCTTAGCTCAGTTGCCTGTTTAGTCATGAATAAAGCCGGTCTCCATTATCCTTTCCTTGCTAATAGCCCAGCTCGCCGGCAGGCATCCATCTTGCGCAGCAGTTCCGGATCAAGTGCCTTTGTATTTGTGTTCATGTCTATATCTACTTGCTCTGTCAGTCCATTCTTCGAACCAGAAGTATGGCGCTCGAATGTGGACCCATACGGTACGTTTGATGATCTTCCCAGAGCGGTTCCTCGCCCGCTGCAAACAGATCCTGCGGCGCTTCGTGGGATGTGTCAACGGCCAGAAACCACCGCTCCCCCGGAGGTACAGAAGGCAAACAAAAATCTACTGCGGTGGTGCCGGCATTGAACATCAGGCAAAGTGCAGCCTGCTCATCTTCATGGATCAGGCAGGCAACCTGTTTTTCTTTCGGATCTGTCCAGCGTGGCAATCCTCCCTGCGGGCCAAACCATTGGATCCCGGTGTCCATGTAGAATTGCTCTGTGCTCAGAATCGGGTGGTAACGGCGAAAGGCGATCATGCCGCGGGTAAACCGGTAGACTTCCCTGTGCCTCTCCAGGCAGTTCCAGTCATACCAGCTCATTTCGTTGTCCTGACAGTAGGCGTTGTTATTGCCGCCTTGCGTCCGGCGAAATTCGTCCCCGCCGAGCAGCATCGGAACCCCTCGAGAGATTAACAGGGTCAGCAGGAAGTTCTTTATCTGGCGTTTCCGCAAGGCCTCTATCCCGGCATCCGCTGTCTCGCCTTCAGCGCCGTTGTTCTCGCTGAAGTTCTCGCTTGTCCCGTCACGGTTGTTATCCCCGTTTGCTTCATTGTGCTTGTGGTTATAGCTCACCAGGTCATTCAAAGTGAAGCCGTCGTGGCATGTGATAAAATTGATGCTGCTTTCAGGGCCTTTGCCTGACCTGGTGTAGATGTCGGCGCTGCCGCAAATACGGCTGGCAAACAGACCAAGCATACCATCATCACCTCGCCAGAACCGCCGGACGTCATCACGGTACCGGCCGTTCCACTCCGCCCAGCGTCGTTCGGAGAAGCTCCCGACTTCATACGCTCCTGCGGCATCCCACGCCTCGGCGATGATTCTCACATCCCTTAAGATGGGGTCCTCGGCGATCCCCTCAAGAAGCGGGGGATTGGGCAGCAAGTCTCCGGAACGGCCCCGGCCAAGCACTGCGGCCAGGTCAAAACGAAATCCATCTACATGCATTTCCACCACCCAGTAGCGCAGCGCTCTCAGTATGTGGTCCCGCACGACGGGATGGTTGGCATTGATGGTGTTGCCGGTGCCAGTGTAGTTCCTGTATGAACGTTTATCGTCTGCCAGCATGTAGAAGATAGTGTTATCAATCCCCCGGAAACAGAGTGTAGGCCCCTCTTCGTTGCCCTCGGCCGTATGATTGAAGACCACGTCCAGGATTACCTCGATTCCTGCCCCATGAAAGGCCTGGACCATTTCCTTGAATTCCAGTTTCTGCTGACCCATGCCTCCGGAGCTGCTGTAGGATGCTTTCGGAGCAAGGAAGGCCACAGGATTGTAGCCCCAGTAATTAACAAGCGGCTGGCCTGTTTGCGGATTGATTGCTGTCACCTGATGTTCATTGAATTCCTGCACTGGCATCAATTCCACGGCCGTAACCCCAAGTTCTTTTAAATATGGGATCTTTTCCATGAGGCCGCGGTAAGTGCCTGGATGTTGCACACCGGAGCTGGGATGGATAGTGAAGCCGCGCACGTGTGTTTCATAAATGACCGTGTTCGACCATGGATGCCTGGGCGGATGGTCCTCATGCCAGTGGAAATGCTCATGGGTGAACACGCATTTCGGCATGGCTCCCGCATCATCTGTTTTCGAACAGACAACGTCTCGTTCCGGTGAAGACTGGTCATATCCCTGTGCCGGGGCAAAATCCCAATCAGGCAGCGGCGAGATCGCCGTTGCCAAGGGATCTATGAGAAGCTTGTTGAAATTGAAACGATGCCCGTTCCAGGGTTGATACGGACCGTCCACGCGCCAGGCATACAGCTGGCCAGTCCGGATCCCCTTAATCCAGACATGCCAGACGTCGCCCGTGCGGTAGCGCGCGGGGTCAAGATCAATCACCCTCGCTGCCACGGCATCTTCGGGATGATCAAACAGCTCGAGACGAACCCGGCTGGCGTGCCGGCTGAAGAAAGCAAAGTTCACCCCATCACCGCGTGCATAGGTTCCCATAGGCAATGGCATACCAACCCTCACATCAGTCTGTTCCGATACCTCTGACACGTAATCATGCAGAGAGCGCATTTTTTTCGTTTTAATTGCCTTCCGCGTCGGGGTTTTCTTATTCATTACATTATCCTGTCAGTTTTCTTGCTCTATTGTACCAACTCAAGGCCTGAAATCATATCTATTTCTTGAACTCCTGCTCCTTTCAGCGCTAAAGGAATATCAAGGAAAAAAAGTGAGAAAAATCGAATCGAATGCGGGTAATTGAAGTAATCACAGCGCCACGATCTGCTGGATCATACGGGTCCCAAGGTTTATTAACTTTTCTGACGGGAGATGAGTTGAGAATAAAATGATACAGGGTTATCTTCCGTATTCTCATTCCGTTTTGAAATATTCAACTTTAAAGTCTTCCGGTCACCGTTGACCATAAATGCGCTGGCCTATTGCTGTCTCAAGATGCTCCTTGTAGCAAACATGGTTATTGTGGTATATATGAGGTAATAATTTTTAAGGAGACCTGTTATGCCAACAAGATACTGTTATACAATAGAAATTATTCCAGTGCTTTTTATAAATAAGCAAATTTCTTTCTGCCATAAAAACAGAAAATCATCAAATAACTGCTGAATTTCAGAGAGGTTATGAAAAACAGACGCAATTACTATCGTGTGCTGCAGGTTCAGCCTGATGCTCCATTCGAGGTTATTCGGGCAAGTTATAAAGCGATTATGTTAGAATTAAAACAGCACCCGGATCTTGGTGGAGAAAAATGGAAGGCGCAAGTGATAAATGAGGCGTATGAATCACTCAAAGATGAAGCTAAAAGACGGGAATACGATAAAATGATGTTAGAAAAATACACTAATAATACTTTCAGCAATTCGGGTATAAACAGAGCGCTAAAAATTACAAGTTACTGCAGTTTCTGTAAGAGGCCGCTCTCACGTGATGATAGCTCAAAGGGATGTTGTCCAACATGTAAAAGCCCTTTAAAGAAGTTTGGAGTTGATCAATTTGAAAGAGAATGCAAGAGATCCGGGCCAAGAATTAAAAAATCAGACAAGTTTTATTATTACACAACATGGCCTCAGAAGGGTAATATTGCTGAGATGATTGATCTGTCCAGGAACGGTATTCGCTTCAAGTGTTTCAGTAAGCTCAGCCATGGCATGTTTATTAAGATCAGCGGTTCCTGGTTAAAAGGCATTGTGAAAATTAACAATGCAAGTAAGTCGCTTTACAATGGAGAGACAGAGTACATTATTGGCGCTGAGTTTGTGTCAGTAACATTCAAAGAAACGCGTGGAGTTTTCTATTCAGCAACTGCATAGATATTATTCTACAAGTAACGCGAGACGTGATATCTGTTTGAGTGAAGTCTCCAGTCCTTTACTGAGGATATCAATTGCTTCTGATCTGTCCCTTACCTCAACATCATTCATGCGCAATGATGCTGCTCCGGACTCAACCAGATTGGCCAATTCATTCAATATGGCTGTACGATCCCTGGTGCCATCCAATAGCAGCAACAGCCGTTGTTCGAGAGGGCCTTCCATTTGCACGCTCGTATGACGCAGGTTAGTGATACGGTTGCCGCTCAGCAATTGCAGCCGCGCCAGAGGACTTGCAACAGGACGTTCGCTAATATCCAGCGTAAAGGCCGGTTGATAAGTATGTAATTCTACGAGCCCTGCAGCATATGTCCATAATATTATTTTGGATAGAGAAGTTTCATCTCCTTCAAGCGCAGCGACATTTTTGCCTTGAAAACGATTTCTTACGCGGTTCAATAATTCATGGAAATCAAGTGACGCTGGCCAGGCATTGGCTAACTCTGCTATTGCGGCTTTTGCAAGCGGGTGTCCTGTCTTCATTGAAGCCCCTTGAGCATTTCGGAATTCTTCCTCTGTCTCTGATGTTATGTCAGATAATTGTGACATAGTCTGTGCTGAAGATGCTATATAGAAATTATACATCTGTTCCGGCTGAGGTGTCCGATTAAGATTGAGACCCTGCCGGCAGAGGAGAGAGCGTCTGAACCTCCGGCATTTGAGGAAATCGAGGTATTGCTCCTTCAGTACCACGCTGTCTTTTGCGAGGGTGCTAAGGGTATCTGTGACTTCCGAAGGGAATGACTCCTGCATGTCGTAGAAGTTAGCTTCGGATAAATACTGCAAGCCGTGATTCTCAGCACGTTCCATAAAACTGTAAAAATAGACCGGCAGATTAAACTCAGCAAGTTCATCGTGGTATATACCCTCATCCCGTCTTTTTCCCATTTGTTCCACTGCCTCTTTCAGGATTAACCTGTATGTGTTATCTGGAATTGACTCTGATAAAAATTTAACGAAATTCAGCGCATGGCTGATCTTCTCCTTAGGTTCATCAATTTGGGTGGAGTGAAAGCGCATTATCTCCCGTACCATACCTTGCAGGTGGTAACCGGGGTAAGTATTATAACTAATATACGCTATCCCATTCGGAAGCAGCAGGTCTTTACAAATGGAAAAAATCTTATCCTGTACCAGAGGCGGAACCCATGAAAACAGTCCGTGGGCAATGATGTAATCGAATTGTCCCAGTTCAGCAGAGACATCCATAATATCCATTTTTCTGAGAATGATATTTTTCAGACAAAGGGTATTAATCATAGCCTGTCCTTCAGTAATTGGGACCTCTGCAAGGTCTATACCTACAAACCTGCTTTCCGGTAATCCAAGGGCCATAGGGATTATATTGCCTCCGCTTCCGCAGCCCAGTTCAAGAACACGGCAGCGGTCTGCAGGAGCATGTTCCATTCCAAATAAAGTGGCTAATGTCGCAAGATTATCGGGATGCGACTGGGGATATGCATAACTAGGATAAAGAAATTTGTCATATGGATTCATGTTGTATAAAAATAATCCAAACTCGTAATACGTGTCAAGCGGTGTTTATCAGCGGTAAGCTGCTTAACTATGGAGGAAAGACATATAAGGTTTGATGCAGATGAACAGGAATTGTCAGGTGATTGATTTGATCAGTTGATCCGGCATATTCAAATAGTATTGTAACAGTTCGATGCCTAATTGGTCCATTTCTGCAGCTGCAAATTTATTAAGCAGTTCTTCCTGCTGATCTTCCGGTAGTATTTTATCCGCCATCGTATAGAGGATGTTGTCTTCCTTCATGATATGGGTGGCTAAAAGACGCGTGTAATTCCGGGCATTCTCAGCTATTTCCTTTATTGCATTAATATCGCCGGATGCGTATTTATCAATCCCTTCTGACAATGCCCGTGTATAGCCCCTGCCTGTATTATGTTCATCGAGCATTACGGCAATAGGACCGCCTTCTTTGGCAAATCCTTTCTCCCCCATGATCTTGAACAGGATATCCTCTTCTTTGCCATGATGATAATTGTCAGCGAAATTCCTGATGAAATCCAATGCCTTATTGAGTATATCAACTGGCACATTTTCACCATTCTCCAACTTCTTAGATGCTGATTCAAGCAACCTGAGCATCTTTTCAATTACCCTGTGATCTTTCTTCAATGCATCTGTGGCAATCATTGGAAATACTTCCTCCCAAATTCATTTCTGATCACATCATTTTAATACGGTGGAAATCCTGTTTGCTATGACAAGGATCATATGCAGCTGATAAAATCCTGGTAAACGGCACACTATAGGCATGTGGTTACTATTGTGAAACAAGCGAATATCCTTACGGAGAAAGAACGGCAGCATCAATACGATAGACACCGCCCTGAGAAGTGAGTATATAGAGTTCACCCTGTCCATCTTCTCCAAAGGAGGTGATATAGCCGCCTGGCCTGAGTGATTTCCAATCCTTGTTGTCCGTGATAGTACCATTGCTGTAAACAAAGCTCTTTACCCATCCGGCACAGTAGTCTGCATAGAAATAGGTCCCTTGAAACTCAGGGATGTCGGATCCCCGGTAGACATAACCTCCTGTGATGGAACAAGCGTTGCCGCTGTGGTCATAATCCAGAACCGGCATTGTCAGTCCTGTTTTTTGACAGCCGGGATTAATTCCGGGTGTGCAGATGGTACCCTCCATGATATTCCAGCCATAGTTTGCGCCCTTACCACCGCCTTGCGAGGCAGGGGCTATGTCAATCTCTTCACGTGCATTCTGTCCAACATCAGCAATATAGAGATCCCCTGTCTTGCGGTCGAAGCTAAACCGCCATGGGTTCCGCAGTCCAATATCCCATAGCTCTGGTCTGGCAGACGGCTGACTAATGAAGGGGTTGTCAACCGGAATGGTATAATTTCCCTGAGGTCGTACATCAATCCTCAGCAGAGATCCAAGTAAATCTGTCATATCCTGGCCATTACCCTGTGGGTCGTTTCCAGAACCACCATCACCCATTCCAATATACAGATAACCATCCGGTCCGAAGACTATATTCCCGCCGTTATGATTGGGAAATGGCTGGTCAATTGTCAGGAGGACAAGGTCTGGAGCAGCCTGAGCGATATCCGGATTGCCGGTGACAAGATAACGTACGATTCTGGAATCACCGGCATTGTCAGTGTAGCTTACATAAAATCGGTGATTTCTTACATATCCGGGATCAAAGGCAAGTCCAAGGAGACCCTGTTCATTACCGTTTGAGACAAGTTTACGGATATCCAGGAAGGGGGTCTCTAATAAAACACCATATTTTATAATACGGATGAGTCCGCCTTTTTCAACAATAAAAAGCCGGTTATTATCATCAGGTGCCGTTGTGAGATAAAGAGGAAAATCAAGGCCTGTTGCTATTGTTTTAAGACCCTTAGAAACCTGGTGCGACCGGCGGGAGGTATTTTCATTGCATCCAGTGAATGTCAGCATGAGGACTACTGATACGAGTACTGCCCTGAGTGTTCTGGTAATCATGGCATATATTTACCTGATTCTGTGAAGAGATGTTTTCTAATAATAGCTATGTGCGAAGACTATTCCTGCTACGGATGCTGCGAGTGATAGTGTCAGCAGGATCCAATGCATCGCGTTCATCCTGGAAAATACTGCCTCTATCTCGATCTTTACACCGCTTTTTACCATCCTGTCGAGCATCTTCTTTACGATAAGTGGTTCGAGACCGAATAGCATTATAAACCAGATCAGCCATATAAGGGTCATGATGAGTAATGGCAGACCCTTTGCTGTAAGATAGAGCTTGTGCCACCCTGTGAGATAGACCATCACGAAACCGGTTAAACCGGTAATGACATTATAAACCCTTGCGACAGGGGCAAATCTGTGTTCTATCCTTTGAAAAGTTAGCACCTTCTGTAACGGGTCATCCCATTTGATGAGCATAGGAATGATAATAATAGTAATGAAGCTTAGACCGCCGATCCAGATTATGACGGTAAGGAGATGAATAATATGCATGAGGGTGAACAGCACAGATATAAAATACCAATATGGTATGTTTGTGTCAATAGATTAACCTGACACCGATAGCTGCCCCTTTTCCCTGATCTGTTCCATCATAACATCACGCATCAATTTGCAGGCCTGTACCACCTTCGGGTTTGCAATGCGATAATAGATGCTCACACCTTCCCTGCGGGATTTGAGGATTCCCTTTGCCTTCATTATAGACAGATGCTGGGAGAGATTGGCCATCCTGATATCCATCTTTTCAGCAAGCTCACCGACTGATAATTCCCGGTTGCCAAGGATGCTGATAATCTCGAGCCTCTTTGCATTCGCCATAATCTGGCAAATGCTCGCATGCATCTCGTATATCTCTTTTTCCATAGTTTACCCTTTATAGTCTTTCTGTAATTTAGAAATTACGAAAGTATGATGTAATAATATCAAATTGACGGACGGGTGTCAATGCATTGTAAGTGGGTATTTATGCCAGGAAGCTTCTGATGAGGCCGGCAGCAGCGCCTCCTGATATGAGCCATGTTGAATTGAC
The DNA here is from genome assembly GCA_020846775.1 of Nitrospirota bacterium. Taxonomy (NCBI): domain Bacteria; kingdom Pseudomonadati; phylum Nitrospirota; species Nitrospirota bacterium. Next base: position 37,394 of record JADLDG010000039.1, on the reverse strand, counting down.
TTTTAAGTAGACGAGCAGGATTACGGATAGGATGGCAATAATAACCGTAAGGGGGTCTATGAGGGATGTTTTGCTTAACTGAATCGTTACTGCGGCCATAAGACCGAGGGATGAAATGTTTACGCCATCCAGAAAGGCACTTATACGGGGAGATTGTCTGATGCGGGGGATGAATGGATTGCTGATGGCTACAAAGATAAACGAGGGCAGAAAGATGCCGACGGTTGCGAGTATTGCCCCTGGAAGGCCCCCGAGGATATAACCTATGAAGGTCGCTGTAGTAAACACAGGCCCCGGCGTTAGCTGGCCGATTGCTATGGCGTCAATCAATTGCTGGTCTGTGAGCCAGCCGAGGCGGGTTACAAAATCAGCACGCAGAAAGGCGAGAAGCACATATCCGCTTCCATACAATACTGAGCCGATCTTGAGGAATATCAGGAACAGGTGTGATAACTTGATGGGAGTAATGACAGTCAATGCTGCAGGCAATGCGAATCCTCCTGCCGGCGCAATAACTTGTGAGAGGCTCCTGTTGTATTGTCCGGGGAGGTTCTTCGCAATTATTGCAACAAACCCGCCGGAAAAAAGGAGTAGTATCTCGTTAACACCAAGAAAATAGAGTATAAGCACGGTAAGACCAATCATTGCAGTTAACACCCCTTTAACTGCCGTTCGCCCTAACCCCCAGAGTGCCTGCACTATTATCGCTATGACTACTGGTTTGACTCCGTAGAGGAGCCACGACACCTCGGGAGTTGTGCCAAAACTTACATATGCCCACGCTATTGCCATGACCATTATCATGGCAGGAAGAACGAAGCATGTACCGCCGGCTATTAGTCCTTTCCACCCGGCCCGGATATATCCGAGGTGGATAGTCATTTCCGTTGAGTTGGGGCCGGGTATAAGATTTGTAGCCCCGAGCATGTCAAGGAAGTGTTGATCATCCACCCATTTACGGCGTTTTACTACCTCGTCCCGCATCATGCCTATATGAGCCGCAGGACCGCCGAATGCGGTGAGGCCGAGTTTGAGAAAGAGGAGGGCAGTCTCCCGCAGGCGATGGTTTTCTATCATGCTGACATATTACTGTAATAAAGCGGTTTATTGCAATAAATGATGATATGCCCCTTGACAGTGAACGAACGTTCACCTATACTTGATCTCAAGGTGATTCTCGGATGAACAGTCATGAGCCGCGGGCTCACAAGGTACATGGAAATAATCCCCCTTAATCCCCCTTTTTCAAAGGGGGAAATTAGTTGCCCCACTTTAGAAAAGGGGGTCAGGGGGGGATTTGAAAGGCTATTTCGAGTGAAGCAGGAACATAGGAGAGAGGCTAAGTTAAAATCGAGGTTTAATGCCGTAGTCCGGTTCTATAAGCAGCAGGGGCGTATGCCAAGTTTTTCCGAGATAGGGGAGATGCTTGGGCTAAGGTCAAAGAATTCTGTATTCAAATTTGTAAACAGGCTTGAAGAAATGGGGGTGGTTGAAAGGGATCATACAGGGAGGCTTATCCCACGCTCATTAGTATCAGGTATCAGGGTCCTTGGGACTGTGGAGGCCGGATTCCCAAGCGCGGCCGAGGAAGAGTTGGCGGACACATTGTCTTTTGATGACCTCCTTGTAGAGAACCGTGAGGCTACATTTTTGCTGAAGGTCTCCGGTGATTCCATGATTGAGGCCGGTATACTTCCAGGTGACATGGTTATAGTAGACAGGTCTCAGGCCCCCAAAAGCGGCAATATCGTGATTGCCGAGGTAGATGGGGAGTGGACCATGAAGTACCTGAGAAAGCGCGGGGATATGGCGACGCTGGTCCCTGCAAATCCAAAGTATAAGACGATAAGGCCTAAAAGTGAGTTGAAGATTGCAGGGGTGGTAACGGCAGTGGTGAGGAAGTATAAGTAGTTGACGCTGAAAAATACGGGGTACCCATTGCTGCGTAGTAAATGCAATGGGTCGTGCGGCGTCCTTCCTTGCACCTGGGCATTTTTGAGCGTCAACTTTGTGTGCGAAACTATATGGCTATCATGGTTGGTGCTACCGTCAACATGTAGCAACATATGAGCATGACATGATTACAATACACTCATGGCCCAGGGCCATAATGCATATGGATGCGGATGCTTTTTTTGCATCCTGTGAGCAGGCAATACATCCTGAACTTAGAGGCAGGCCTGTTATAACAGGAAAGGAGCGGGGTATAGTTGCTGCGGCAAGTTATGAGGCAAAGGCCATGGGGGTGGAGCGCGGGATGCGATTGTTTGAGGCAAAAAAGGTCTGTCCGGATGTTGTGCTGCTTCCGTCTGATTATGAGACCTACAGCCTCTTCTCCATAAGGATGTTTGAGATACTCCGTCGTTTTTCACCTGATGTTGAGGAGTATTCCATAGATGAAGTATTTGTTGATCTTACCGGCCTGAGGAGGAGTTTTCATGGCCCTTATTCAGATATTGCCGGACGGATACAGGATACGGTTGCAAGGGAGCTGGGGATAAGTGTTTCCATAGGTGTCAGCCTTACCAAGGTACTTGCCAAGGTGGCGTCAAAGTATAAAAAACCAGGCGGCCTCACGGTAATTCCCGGGAGAGATATACACAGGTATCTTTCAAATCTGCCTGTTGGCAAGGTATGGGGGATAGGGGCTAATACCTCTGCATTTCTTAGGAAGTTTAATGTAATAACTGCCCTTGAATTTGCCGGATGCAAAGAAGAGTTCATAAAGGCATACCTCTCCAAGCCTTATCAGGAGATATGGCATGAGTTAAACGGGAGAAGTGTCTATCCGGTTATACGTGAGTCAAAGAGCAGTTATAAGTCAATCAGCAAGACGAAGACCTTTACCCCTCCGTCAATGGATGAGACCTTTATCTTTGCCCAGTTGTCCAAAAACCTTGAGAACGCCTGCATCAAGGCAAGGCGTCATAAACTTGCAGCGTCGAGGTTAATTCTATTTTTGAGGATGCAGGATTTCAGGGACAGAGGGATTGAACTGAAATTAAATCGCCCCACCTCCTTTCCGGCAGAGCTTACCGGCCTGCTCAGAAAGGGCTTCAGGGAGATATACAGGAGAGGTACACTCTACAGGTCAACCGGTGTTATCCTTGCCGGCCTTATCCCTGTCGGCACTGTTCAGTACACCCTCTTTGATGATGTGCCGGGGATAGAGAAGATGGCCAGGATATACAGCGCTGTTGATGAGCTCTCATGCCGGTTTGGAAAACATACAGTTCAGCACGCATCGAGTCTTCCTGCAAGAGTGCAGTCACAGCATGAAGGGGAGAGGGGGGATGTGCCTGTCAGAAAAGTGGAATTGTTCAAAGGGGAAAATAAGAGGCAGAAGATAGGGATACCTGTCCTGAATGTGAAGGTGTAGAGGCTCGGCAATTTTTCCGGGATTTGGTCTTTACCGGATGATTGATCCAGTGTTATAATGTCAAAAAATATAACTTACAGAAAGAGGGATTATGCGCAGTGATACAATAAAGAAGGGTTTCGAAAGGGCTCCTCACAGGAGCCTGCTTAAGGCTTGTGGTCTAAAGGATGAGGATTTTGACAAGCCATTTATAGGCGTGGTTAATTCATACATTGATATTATTCCCGGTCATGTCCATTTGCAGGAGTTTGGCAGAATTGTAAAGGAAGAGATACGAAAGGCAGGGGGAGTACCGTTTGAATTTAACACCATAGGTGTAGATGACGGGATTGCGATGGGGCATAAGGGAATGCTTTATTCCCTTCCGAGCAGGGAGCTTATTGCTGACTCAGTAGAGACGATGGCGCAGGCGCATATGCTCGACGGCCTTGTATGCATACCGAACTGCGACAAGATAGTCCCGGGTATGATTATGGGGGCTACGAGGGTTAACATCCCCACAATATTTGTGAGCGGCGGGCCTATGGCTGCAGGCAGGACTTCCAAAGGAAAGGTTGTTGACCTGATCTCTGTCTTTGAAGGTGTTGGCGAGTTCAGGGCTGGGCGGATATCTGAGACAGAGTTAAAAGACATCGAAGACCATGGCTGCCCCACATGCGGCTCATGCTCCGGGCTCTTTACTGCAAACTCGATGAACTGCCTTATGGAGGCCCTCGGGATTGCCCTCCCTGGCAATGGAACTGCACTTGCGACATCAGGAGAAAGGGAGGACCTGATACGCAGGGCCGCAAAACAGATTATAGCGCTGATTAAGGCTGATCTCAAACCGCGGGATATTGTTACAAAGGGCGCCATTGATAATGCATTTGCGTTAGACCTGGCCATGGGAGGCTCTACCAATACAATCCTGCATACACTTGCAATAGCCTGGGAGGCAGGTATTAATTATGATCTCAACAGGATAAATGAACTCTCGGCCCGTGTACCAAACATATGCAGGGTAAGTCCGTCATCGCAATGGCATATAGAGGATGTTCATTATGCCGGGGGGGTAAGCGCTATTCTAAAAGAGCTTAGCAAGGTAGACGGGGTGCTGGATCTTGGACAGAAAAGTGTGACACTAAAGAGTATTGGCGAAAACATTGACGGTGTTGTGTTGAAAGACAAAGAGGTCATAAGACCAGTTGAAAATGCATATAGTAAAGACGGTGGTCTTGCCATTCTGTTTGGTAATCTTGCACCTGAAGGGGCGGTAGTGAAAACTGCCGGGGTGGCCCCGGTTATGCTGAGGCATGAGGGGCCTGCTATTGTCTTTGAGTCACAGGAAGAGGCATGTGCAGGTATACTTGAGGGAAAGGTTAAAGAGGGACATGTAGTTATCATCCGTTTTGAAGGTCCCAAGGGAGGGCCGGGTATGCAGGAGATGCTTGCTCCAACAGCGAATATCATGGGTATGGGGCTTGGGGATAAAGTGGCGCTAATTACTGACGGGAGGTTTTCAGGAGGTACGCGCGGTGCATGTATTGGCCATGTATCACCCGAGGCAGCAGAGGGTGGACCGATAGCCCTGATCAAAGACGGGGATATTATCAGTATTGACATCAACAAGAGGGTTCTCGATGTAAAGATCAGTGAGGATGAACTTGTAAGACGAAGGGCAGAGTGGAAACAGCCTGCGCCAAAGATTGAGAAGGGGTGGCTCGGACGGTATGCGAGGATGGTCACATCAGGGAGTAAGGGGGCAGTGTTAGTATAAGAAGCAATGAGTAATGAGTATTTAGCAATGAGTAACATAAGAATGATACGGAGGTTGATGTGTCAGACAATGATAAGACAGATGGTACAGCGTTTGAAAGTCCTGATTCTTCGTTAAGACATCAGATTACGTGCAGTAAGTGCGGGATGGTATATGAGATGAGATATCTTTCTGAGACTTGCCGCATGGCAGACGGCGAGGGGTATCTATGCATGAATTGCAACACAGTCCTGGAACTGGAACAATAAAAAAACTACTTTAGGGAATTTTTGAGGACTGTGCCGGCTGTGAATTTAGGTAATTTACTTGCAGGTATCTTAATCTCTTCGCCAGTCTTAGGGTTCCGGCCTGAGCGAGCCTTCCTCTGTTGAACTGAGAATGTACCAAACCCGACCAGTGTTACTTTCTGCCCCTTCTGCAGGGTCTTTGTTATATTTTCAAGCATGGAATTCAGCGCGTTTGATGCTGCTGTCCTGCTTATGCCTGCGGAAATAGCTATCTTATCCGTTAGTTCAGCTTTTGTCATTGAGTTGCCTCCGGTGAAAAAAAACAGGGGACAGATTAACAGACTTTATTTGATTTTGTCAAGGGATATATTTAACTCTTTTATCTTTTTTCTGAGGGTATTCCTGTTTAATCCGAGTATATGGGCTGCCTCTAATTGATTTCCCTTGGTTTCTTTGAGCACCATTGTAATGAGCGGTTTCTCGATCTCACGCAGAAGTGTATAATACAGATTTGACCCTTCTGATGACTTGAATCGTTTGATAAAGTCATGAAGCCTTTTTTCTATGTAATCCTTAAGAGAGACGGTGGTTGGGGCGCTTTGAGAAACAAATGTGTTGAATGTATCCGGGGCAAGCCCAACGAGACTGCATGGGGTTTTACCAATTCTTTTTTTTGCCTCATGAGCATCTTTGATAAGTGTTACTTCAATGCCTTTCTCTCCCCATGATTTTCTTAATTCAGCGAAACCAGTGTTTCGCCCAACAATTACAATGCTATCATTTTCCATGTGCTACCCATTTAACATAAAAGATAAAAAAATGTCAACCATATAAATGTTGACATTAGTGTCAATCATTTGTAAGATAATTTCATGAAGTCCCCACGTATACTCTTGGTAGATGACGATGCGGATATCCGGGAGACTATGGTTACCCTCCTCTCCATGAATGACTACAATGTGACGGCTGTAGCTGACGGTCATTCAGCCATAGACGAAGTAAACAAGGGAAAATATAATATAGTAATTACTGACCTTATGATGCCTGTGATGAGCGGTATAGATGTTATTAAGAATGTAAAGGGGATAGACTCTGATCTGCAGTGTATCGTAATTACGGGATATGCTACTGTGTCTACTGCAGTAGACGCGATGAAGGCAGGCGCCTATGATTATCTCATGAAGCCATTTAACGGTTCTGAGGTTTTGATGCTTTTGAAACGTGTCATGGAGTTACAAGAGCTGAAGGCAGAGAATAGTCAGCTCAAAAGGAATCTGCACAACAAGTACGGTTATGAGAATCTGATAGGAAATAGTGAAGGTATTCAAAAGGTTTGCGCTCTCATTGAGAAGGTTGCAGAAACCGACAGTACGATTCTCATACTGGGTGAGAGTGGAACAGGCAAAGAACTTGTTGCAAGGACGATTCACTATAACAGCCCGCGTAAGAATAAACCATTGATCCCGATAAATTGCGGAGCAATTCCTGAAACTCTGCTTGAGAGCGAACTGTTTGGGCATGAAAAAGGAGCCTTTACAGGTGCAAGCACTACCCGTATCGGGAGATTTGAGCTTGCCGACGGAGGGACTATATTCCTCGATGAGATCGGGGACATGAGTCCGACTCTTCAGGTTAAACTTCTTCGGGTCTTGCAGCAGCGTGAATTTGAGCGGGTGGGAGGAGTCAGGACTATTAAGGTGGATGTCAGAATAATTGCAGCAACCAATATTGACCTTGAAAATGCTGTCAATGAAGGAAAATTCAGGGAAGACCTTTATTACCGTCTTAATGTAATCCCTGTGGTAGTACCGCCTCTGAGAGAACGAATAGACGATATTCCACTGTTGATGGATCACTTCTTAAAGCACTTCAATAAGTCCAAAAAAAGAGAGATAAAGGGTTTTTCTCCTGAGGTTATTGATATCTTAATGACCTATCCCTGGCCCGGGAATATAAGGGAGCTTGAGAACCTGGTAGAGAGACTTGTTATACTCAGCAGTGACGGGACAATATCGCCTGATGACCTGCCAAAAAAATTTCTTTCCCATACCATCAATAGTGAAGGAGCCTTGTATATCACACTTCCTGAAACAGGCGTCAATCTGAAAGATGTTGTTGAAGAGTTCGAGAATAACCTTATCCTGCAGGCCCTGCAAAAGGCACAGGGTGTAAAAAACAGGGCTGCACAACTCCTTTCCTTAAACCGCACTACCCTTGTTGAAAAGCTAAAGAAGAAGAAACTGGATTACCATATTAATGCATGAAATAACCATTTCACCTTTCTCGTTCACGTCAAGTTGAAAGGTCTTTGTCAAACAATTGACAGGACGTCGTCGTACCGCTATCCCCCCTGTTTTATAAATATCACGTAAAATCATATAGTTACAAAATCTTTTAAGCGGTATTATGATGGCATACGTATTGCTTATATCCATTCCTGATGCGAATATTATTCATTAGTCTGTTTATCATTATATCCGAATGCTCTTCATATGCCTCTGTGCTTTACACTACCCCTGCAGTTTTTTCAACTCCTGATAAGTTAATCGTTACATGGACAGAGAGTGTATCTGGCGCAGGAGAGAAAGAATTCGTTGAAGCTTTAAGGGAGTTTAAAAAAAGTAATTATAAAGCTTCGTTAAAACAATTTGAGCAGTTGGTGATTAATTATCCGGAAAGTGAAGCGGCCTCAATCGCATCACTTTATACCGGCAGTATTTACCACTGGTTTGCGATACAGGATAAGAATAAAGACGAAAAGATGCTAATGAGCGGGATCAGATCATTTCAACTCGGTATCCGGACATGTCCTTTAAAAGAGAAAGGGAAGATCCCGGAAATGCTTCTTGAGTTAGGTAAAACATATCTTGACCTCCATATGTTTGCTGAGGCTGAAGGAAGTTTCAACCGGGTAGTAAAGGAGTATCCCTCAACGGACTATGCGGAAAATGGACAATATCTGTTGGCAATAACAAATATAAACAAGGGGGCGTACAACGAGGCATTATCAGACCTTAATTTGCTCATGTTTAAATACAAAAAGGGGATGGAGAGAGACAGGGTGTTTCTAACAGGCAAGACCCTTTTATCACTTAATGAGTTCGGCGACGCAAAAAAATATTTTGACGAGGGAGTGAGGAAATGGCCGGGATATGTAAAAGGCAACCCAAAAATTCTGCATGATTACAGTGAGTGTCAGTTTCAGAATGGAGAAGTAGTAAAGGCGAGGGAAGGGTTTATTACTTTGTACAACTTATATCCGGCAGATGAGTATGCTGGATTTGCGCTTAAAAGGGCAGGAGAGACATTTGCACTTTCAGGGAAAAAGGCTATGGCCGAAAAAGTATTCCTCGATGTAATAAATTATTTTCATGATAGTAATGAAGCATTTGAAAGCATGCTGGCCCTTGGTGACATTAAGTTTCAAGTCAATTCAGCGGGCAATAACAATGCAATCTCACCGTCTAAATCAGCGTTTACATCATATCAGGACTCCCTGAAATATTATAAAGATGTTGAAACGCTGTCGGGTAATGATCTCCTTATTAATATGTCCCGCTTAAAGAGAGCCAGGGTAATGGAAGTGCAGGGGAAATGTCAGGAGGCATTCGATGTCTATAGTGAATTGATCGGGCATCCTGATAAATCTCTGAGTAATGAGGCATCTGTATTTCTAAGTACCTCAATTGAGAGGATTGGGACACAAATAAGAGACAGGTTAGACCGCGGAGATAAGCAAGGTGTCCTTATGTTATACCATGCCTGCTACAAAAATTACCTGCCGCATATAAAGGATGAAGGACTTCTTATGGAGATAGCATTGATGCATGAAGGCCTTCACCTTAATAAATACGCACATATGATATATGACCGCATCATTGAGATCAATGGAAGCAGGAAAGAACAGGCGCTGTTTAATTCCGGCAGCCTTTTTGGCAGGACCGGTGAGGACAGGAAGTCAGTTGATCAACTCGGACGGTTTATCTCTGAGTATCCAAAAAGTGGAAAGGTTAATGAAGCAAGGGCCATGTCAGGATACGGGTTATATAACCTTAAAGAGTATGATAAGGCAGGCAATCACTTTTATAAAGTAATGAGAGATGCCCCATACCGTTATCCTGATGTCTATTTAAAGCTCGCGACTATTCTGCTAAACAGTGCGCAAAATGAAGACAGCATAGCTGTCCTCAGAGATATGCTTGGAGGAGTCAGAAAACAGGCGAACAGTGATGCCATATCACAGGGTTATATCCTGCTTGGAAATGCCTACTATGGTATGCAGAGATATCAGGAGGCCATGGATGCATACAGGGCAGGAATAGTGGACACGAATTTAAAGGAAGACTCTGACTCAGTTGAGTTTATGATAGGGGATTGCCTCCTCAGACTGGGCAGGTCAGGTGAGGCTAAGAAGGTATTTTCAGGGCTGACAGAAGGTACGAATAAACTTATTAAACAGGCATCGGAAGAACGATTAAAGGACATTGTATTTGGGGCAGAAGGATTATAAATTAAGGACAATGGAATACCGCAAAATGGAACAGAAAGATAAAGGGCTGGAGTCAAAGTCATCAGAGAGTTTACAAAGTATAAATAAAAGGGAAACGCTTGAGAGAGATGATCGCCTCCAGGCAATGGGATGGATGGTGACAAAAATCGTACATGACGTACGAAACCCGCTGGGGAGTATAGAACTGATTTCATCTTTATTAAAGAAGGAGCTGGCTGGAGATCATGATAAGCAGGAGCTGCTGGGTCATATCATTTATGGCGTCAGGAATATTGATACGGTTTTATCAAACCTGCTGCATTTCACAAAATTACCTAAACCCAGGCTTGAACCGGAGAATATAGGGGCAATAATTGAAGGCAGTCTCGATGATGTATCGTATCTGATAAACAAGAAGTACATCAGTGTAAACAAATGTTTTCCTGATAACCTTCAGATAAATTGCGACAAGACATTGATAAGACAGGTATTCCTTAATCTGTTCTTAAATTCACTTCAGGCAATGACAGATGGCGGTAATCTATCTGTCGAAGTGTTTAAGGATGAGGATAATAACGGGATTGTAATCTCCGTTCAGGATACCGGTTCCGGTATGGATTCTAAAGACATAGATAAAATATTCGACCCATTTTTTACGACTAAGGAAAAAGGTTCAGGATTAGGTCTTACTATCGTACACAATATTATGAGTGCCCATAAGTGGACTATAAAGGCATATAGCAAACCGGGGGATGGCAGCATCTTCGTGATGAATTTGCCTTCAAAAGGGGGAGAGTAATGGGGCAGACGATACTTCTGGCGGATGACGACTATGAAATGCGATATGCTATGAGTGAAACACTCAGGAGATGCGGGTATACAGTAGAAGTAGCCGCCTGCGGAGACGAGGCTATACAGAAAATTTCATTAAGAAAATTTGATATGGTTATAACTGATGTTAGGATGGCGAATGGTGACGGAGTCACTGTATTAAAGGAGGTCAAGAGACGCTCACCGGATGTCCCTATAGTCCTTATTACTGCATACGGAACAATTGATAATGCCGTAGAGGCCATGAAGCTGGGCGCTTTTGACTATATAATGAAACCTTTTTCTGTTGATGCGCTTGAGGATTTAGTCAGGCGGGGTATTGAGTCGGCCCGGGTAATAAATAATAATTCAAATGAAGAAGGACGTACCGCCGGGATTGTAACAAAAGACCCGGGGATGCTCAGGTTGTTGAAGACAGCTGAAGAGATAGCATTCAGTGATGTAACAGTTCTAATAGAGGGTGAGAGCGGCACCGGGAAAGAGATGCTTGCCAGGTTTATTCACAGGAGGAGTTACAGGGCAGAGTGCCCTTTTGTGGCAATAAATTGCGCAGCAATACCTGACGGGCTCCTTGAGAGCGAATTATTTGGTCATGAGAAGGGGGCATTTACAGGAGCTGTCAGTAAACGAAATGGTAAATTCATCCAGGCTAACACCGGTACGATCCTTCTGGATGAGGTTGGAGAGATGAGCCTGCCGCTTCAGGCCAAGTTGTTGAGGGTACTGCAGGAGAGGCAGGTTGATACCATAGGCGGGAGGGAACCTGTATATGTAGACATCCGCGTGATAGCCACTACAAACAGATCTCTTAAAAAGGAGGTCGAAGAGGGCAGGTTCAGGGAGGATCTTTATTATAGACTAAATGTATTTCCTATGCTGCTTCCTCCACTTAGAGATAGAAAGGTTGATATACCCGAACTTACAGATCACTTTATAAAAAAACACCAGGACAAGAGATTACGCGGGAATAAAGATCTCGTGACAAAGGTCGCCGGCGAGGCTCGCGATCTATTGGTAAATCATGATTGGAAGGGGAACATTAGAGAACTTGAAAATATAATTGAGAGGGCTATCCTCATTGCAGAAGGCGATACACTTCTGCCGGGTCATATGATGATTGATGACAGCAGAGAAAACCAGAATGCCCCATCATCAATATCTGCAGGAATGTCAGTAAGGGAAATGGAAACGGCCCTTATTCTAAAGACACTCGAGGAGGTTAACTGGAACAGGACCAGGGCTGCAAAATTGTTGAACATAGGTGTCCGGACTCTTAGAAACAAGTTGAGCGAATATCGGGAGGAAGGAATTATTTTATAAACGTTACTTATTAATAATAATGCCCAGACGGCAGAAATTGCCTGCTGAAGCGGAAAGAAATGCTTGCCAGAAAAAAACAAGATAAGGCAGAAAAACTGACATTGAACTTTAACTCATTGATTAATCAGAACTAAAATATGAAACCATTTATGGTATATCGCTTGCATTCTATGTTTTATGGTAATGACTATGTCTATTTTCGATAACACAATTTCATTCCTGTCAAGGGCTCTGGATATGATGAATGAGAGACATAAACTCCTCTCATCAAACATTGCTAACCAGGAAACACCTGACTACAAGGCAAAGGATATTAACTTTATAGATGAACTTCGAGCGGTTCAGAATTCCGGAGGGGTACAGAATATTGCAAGGACAAATCCAATGCATATAACCGGCAACGCAGGTTTAAGCGGCAGCGGGGTAAGTATAATCAATAGACCTGACAGCAATGCGGGCTACGATAACAATAGTGTGAATGTTGAACTCGAAATGGCAAATATGGCACAGAATTCAATATTATACAACGCCTCAGCGCAGGTTATATCAACTAAGTTCAGGATGATAGCTAACGCAATCAGAGAAGGAAGATGAGTTAAATGGAGGGCGGCACATGGATATAGGTAAGATACTTTCAATCAGCGCTTCGGGTCTGGAAGCGCAGCGCATCAGGATGAATATTATCGCGAGTAATCTTGCGAATGCACAATCTACACACACTCCGGAAGGTGGTCCATACAGGAGGAAGGATGTCGTCTTTTCTGAGGTTCTGGGAAATGAGATCGAGAAGGGTGCCAGTGCAGTAGAGGTTAAGGAGATAGTAGAAGACAGCAGGCCGTTCCAGGTAGTCTTTGATCCCCAGCATCCTGATGCAAATGAAGAAGGGTATGTGCAGCTTCCTAATGTGAATCTGCTTGAAGAGATGGTAAACATGATGTCGGCATCAAGGTCCTACGAGGCCAATGTTACTGCTGTAAACTCTGCTAAGTCCATGGCCCAGAAGGCGCTTGAGATTGGCAGGTAAGAAGGAAAGGTATGGTGAGGCATGAATGATATTGTGATAAAAGGTGCAGGAGCAAACGTCCTGTCTGTACCTGACAGCAGTTCCGTAACTAAAATAAATGGTGAAGGGAATTCTTTTGCAGAGATGCTGAAGGGATCTGTAGATAAGGTTAATACAATTCAGAACGAGGCTGATCAGGCGGTGCAGAATTTATTGCTCGGTAAAGATCAGAATATTCATCAGGTGATGATTGCAGTGGAAAAGGCAAACCTGTCGCTTCAGATGATGATGCAGGTAAAGAATAAGATAATGAGCGCGTATGAAGAAATAATGCGCACCCAGGTATAGTTGACGATGAAAAATGGGGGTACTCATTGCAACGAAATAAATGCAATGAGTCATGCGGCGCCCGGAATTAAGATTTGAGCTTCACTGGACGTTTTTGAGCGTCAACTGTCGCTGGCTCGTAAAAGAGATAATCAATAGAAAGGGAATAAGAAGTTATGGCGCTGAATACATCTGAGCTGCAGAGTAAATTTGCTGCTATCCCGGTTGGCCAGAAGATAATGGCGGTGGCCGGGGTTGCAGCTGTGATTGCAGTTGTCATAGCTGTTGTGTTGTGGGCAAATCAGCCTGTCTATCATCTGCTTTATGCAAATTTATCCCCTGAGGATGCAGGAGCAATAACTGAGAAATTGAAGGAGATGAAGGTTCCGTATGAAATACAAAATGGGAATGCTGTTATGGTACCTCAGGAGAAGGTGCATGAACTGAGGCTGCTTCTGGCTGGCGAGGGAATGCCCTCAGGTGGTGGTGTCGGGTTTGAGATATTTGACCGGACGAGCATCGGCATGACAGACTTTGTTCAGAAGCTGAATTATAAGAGGGCACTACAGGGCGAGCTGGCCAGGACTATCAGCCAACTTACTGAAGTTGAGCAGGCAAGGGTTCATTTAGTGGTTCCTGAAAAAACACTGTTTTCTGAGAAAAAGGAATCAGCCCGGGCCTCGGTTGTATTGAAGATCAGGGGTGGAAAGATGCTGTCGCAGAATCAGGTTAATGGCATTGTGCATCTGGTTGCGAGCAGTGTGGAGGGTCTGAGCGCCCAGAATATTTCAGTTGTTGACACACACGGGAATATTTTATCAAAACCTTCGGATGAAGGGTATTCGGCAAATATGTCCACGTATCAGATTGAGTATCAAAGGAACCTTGAGAAATCAATGGAGGATAGGGTGCAGAGTATGCTTGAAAAGACAGTTGGCCCGGGGAAGGTCTCCGTCCGTATCTCAAGCACTCTTGATTTCAATCAGGTAGAGAAGACGGAAGAGAAATATGATCCGGATACTGTTGCTGTAAGGAGTGAACAAAGGGTTCAGGAAAATAATTCAGGCTCCTCGGCCAGTGCATCAGGTGTCCCCGGTGTCGTCTCAAATCTACCCACAGTTAAAAATGAAAATGCTCAGGTGTCCGGTGAAAAGGGAGGTGCTTCTTCACAAAGCAAAAGGGCCCAGGAGACAATTAATTATGAAATAAATAAGACTGTAAGCCATACTGTTGAGGCAGCAGGAACAATAAAGAGATTGTCTGCTGCTATACTTATAGATGGTAATTATGAGGTTGTAAAGGGTGCGGATGGTAAGGAAACAAAAAACTATGTCCCTCGTTCAGCAGAAGAGATCAGCAAATATACGGAAATTGTAAAAAAAGCTATTGGATATAATGAAGAAAGGGGAGACCAGGTTGAAGTACTTAGCATGCTGTTTGAGTCATCTGCATATGCAGATGATGGAGCAGCTGAGACGGAAAGTAAGTTTCAGTTAGCTGCAATTCTGCCATTCATTAAGTATGCAGTATCCTTAATAGTGGCAGCGCTTGCATTCCTTTTTGTTATAAGACCACTAATGAAGAATATACTCTCTCCCAGCCCGCAGACAGCAGCTATTCCTGGAGGTATGGCAGGGGCCTTACCGAGGGTTGTTGAGTTTGAAGGTGTTGGCGGACAGTCGCCTCTTCAGATGGATTCTGATGCCAGAACCAGAAGTGAGGTTTTAAAGATAGCTAAGGAAAATCCGCAGCAGACAGCGAAATTAATTAAGTCATGGATTAGTGAAAAGTAAAATAAAGTAATTACTGACGGAACAACATTATTCATCTTATCAGGAGAGAATAGCTGCATGGCGGAAAATCAGAATAATGGTTATGAAAAGGCGGCGATACTTCTTCTGTCACTCGGCGAGGATGTAGCCTCAGAGGTTATGAAGAATCTTGACGCAAAAGAGATCCGTGTTATTGGGACCTATCTTTCCAAGGCAAACAAAATAGAGCCTGAAAAAGTCAAAACTGTGGTAAAGGAATTTCATGAGATAGCCACATCTGCGGAGAGTTTCATCTTTGGAGGTGAGGACTACGTACGTTCAGTCCTCACAAAGGCCATGGGTTCTGAAAAGGCCGGTAAGGTTATGGAGAATCTTGAAATATCATCGGAAGACAAGGGGCTGGATTCTTTAAAATGGATAGACCCCAGAGGTATTGCAAATCTTATAAGATGTGAGCATCCGCAGACGATAGCCCTTATCCTTGCTCACCTGGACGCAGATCACGCAAGCCATGTTGTGGCATTGTTGCCGGCTGCAATAAGGAGCGATGTTATGTTGAGAATTGCGACGATCGAAGGGGTATCTCCCGGAGTCATACGTGAGATTGAAGATGTGCTCAATAAAGAACTTCAGATGGGCGGAAGTATCGTTGAAAAAAAGATAGGCGGACCTGATGTAGTTGCTCAGATACTAAACAGTCTCGACAGGAGCAATGAATCGGAGATTATGAGCAGTATTGAACAAAGTCACCCGGATATGGCGGAAAAAATACGTAAGATGATGTTTGTATTCGAGGACCTGATGAATGTAGATGACAGAGGTATGCAGGAGATTATGAAAGAGGTGGGTAAAGAAGACCTTATGATGTCGCTAAAAGGAGCAGGAGATGATTTGAAGGCGAAGTTCTTCAAGAATATGTCAGAGAGGGCTGCTCAGGGATTAAAAGAAGACATGGAGGCAAAGGGACCTGTCAGGATCAGTGAAATCGAAAAATCACAGCAGGTGATATTAAAAGTGGCTAAAAGACTGGAAGAAGAGGGGAAAATAGTTATAGGCGGTAAGGGAAGTGAAGAGATGGTTGGATGAAGTGAAAGTTTATAGAGGTGAGTTAAGTGTCTAAACGTATTCTTAAGACCGGGGTATTAAACAGGCCCGAAGTAAAACCATTTAATTTGAAGATAGTCGAAAATTGCATTGGAATGGCGTCTTCCGGCAGTTCAGAAGAGACTGCTTCAGAGATTGATAGTGAAAAGATAGCGGCATATAACAAGGGATTAGATGAAGGTATGAATAAAGGCAGGATGCAGATATTAAACAATTTAGGCGCCGAATTAAAGATATTGAAGCAGCTGATTGAAGGCGCAATTAACCTTAAAGATGAATTGTACAGCAAGATTGAAAATGATGTGATAGGGATCTCACTCATGATAGCCAGAAAGATAATTTGTGAGATCGCTGAGAAAGACCGCGAAGTAGTTGTGAATAGCGCCAAAGAGGCGATTAAGAGGGCATCAGACCGTGCGGTATTGAGGATCAGGGTTGCCCCTGTTGATTATGATGCCTTAAATAAGAAACGCTCAGAACTGCTTCAATGTTTTGATGGCATAAAGAGCCTGCTTATTGAAGTGGATGAGTCTGTTCAGCCAGGCGGGTGTCTGATTGAAACGAATCAGGGTGATATAGATGCAAGGATTGATTCGCAGTTTCAGGTTTTGAAGGAATCACTGACATCAGCGAGATAATATGATAAACGTTAACAAATATATCAATATAATTAATGATACAGACCCGATCAAAATCTATGGTAAGGTTACACAGATTACAGGACTTATTATTGAAGGACATGGACCTGGTTCCTCCATAGGAGCATTATGCGACATTTTCCCATCAGGGGCATCTAATGCTGTTGAGGCTGAGGTTGTAGGATTCAAAGGGGAAAAAATTCAATTAATGCCGCTTGGTGATACGAGAGGGTTGAGCCCGGGCAGTAAAATAATGGCAAAAACTCATGGTGCTTCCGTAAAAATTGGAGATAACCTTCTTGGCAGGGTCATTGACGGGCTTGGCAATCCAATTGATGGCAAGGGAGCGATAAATGAAAAAGTGGAATACCCAATTTACAATTCTCCCCTTAATCCGCTGGACAGGCGTCGTATTGATAAACCGCTTGATCTTGGCATCAAGGCTATGAATGGCTTACTTACCTGCGGACAGGGGCAGAGGCTTGGTATATTTGCAGGGAGCGGAGTCGGCAAGAGTGTATTGCTTGGCATGATGGCCAGAAACACCACTGCGGATGTCAATGTCATTGCGCTGATTGGAGAGAGGGGAAGAGAGGTAAAGGAGTTTCTGGAAAAGGACCTTAAACAGGATGGACTGGCCCGTTCTGTAGTCGTCGTTGCTACATCAGACCAGCCACCGCTGGTAAGGATGCGCGGTGCATACATCGCAACAGCAATTGCAGAGTATTTCAGGGATTGTGGTAAGAAAGTCCTTCTAATGATGGATTCAGTTACGCGGTTTGCAACGGCACTCAGGGAGGTTGGTCTTGCAATTGGAGAACCCCCCACCACCAAGGGGTATACCCCTTCTGTGTTTTCTGTACTTCCGAAGTTACTGGAAAGGGCCGGTACATGTGAGGGTATTGGTAATATTACAGGACTGTATACTGTTCTTGTTGAAGAAGATGATATGAATGATCCCATAGTGGATGCCGTGAGGTCCATACTGGATGGTCATATTGTTCTTTCAAGGGACCTCGCTACCCACAACCATTATCCCGCAGTTGATGTACTCCGCAGTATAAGCAGGACGATGATAGACATCGTGTCGGCGGATCACCTTGCTAATGCGAGAAAACTGCGCGAGGTTGTATCAAGGTACAGGAAGGCGGAAGATTTGATAAACATAGGGGCTTATAAGACCGGCACTAATAAAGAGATAGATTTTGCCATCAGCATGATGGACAGAATTAATGCTTATCTGCGTCAGGGTATTGATGAAAAGGTCAATTATGATGATTGTATCAAGGGACTGCATATGTTATTTGCAGATAAGGCAGCAGCATGAGGCGTGAGAGCGAAAGATTTGATCCGCTCCTTAGATACAGGGAATTTCTGGAGGAGACTATGAAGTACGAATTGGCTGAAGTACTTGAGAAACTGGAGCTGGAGGAGAGAAAACTATTTGCTCTTGAGGAAATTTGCCGACAGGCAAATGATGAATTGAAAGAGCGACAGGAGAGTGAAGTGCCGTCACATGAAATATTCATGTATCATTCTTTTCTGCATCAGATAACGCTTGATTTGGAGGTCCAGCGGAAGAGGGTTGCTGACGTTGTTAAGACATATAATGAAAGAGAATCGGCGCTGATAAGTGCATCAAAGGATAAAAA
This sequence comes from Nitrospirota bacterium, assembly GCA_020846775.1. NCBI lineage: Bacteria > Pseudomonadati > Nitrospirota > Nitrospirota bacterium. The sequence goes on along the minus strand of JADLDG010000039.1, from coordinate 18,896 downwards.
GATTGCTGAAAAGGTCAGAAACAAAGCGATCAACAGTAAAAAAGAACATGTCAAAAAAGAAGATAAAAAAACGATGAATGAGATAGGGAACAACAGGTATACCACTAACAACTGAGGCCTTCATTGTTAAAACGTAAAGAATTCATAATATCTCTTACCATAGTATTCACTGTCCTAACAGGTATCTTCATATTTGTACCGGCAGTCGCTGTGCAAAAACAAGATAGTGATCATGGTGTAGAAGGAGACCGCAACAGTAATGAGGCATCTTCTGTGGATGTCGGAATGGATATACAGGATATAATGAAGGAGCTTGAGGCAAGAGAGAGAGAACTGTCAAAGAGGGAAGAGGCATTAAAGAAGGAAGAAGCACGATTGGATATGCTGAAGAATTCGATAGAACTATCACTGAAGCAGTATTCATCACTCCGTGAAAAGATGCAGAAGAGTCCTTCAGACAGCAAGACCCGGGACGGAGTATCAATGACCGCAAAGTTGTATGAAGCAATGTCAGTTGAAGAGGCCGCTCAGAGGATTGAAAAAATGGACACTGAACTTAGTGTAAAACTTCTGAGTGCCATAAAAAGTAAACAGGCAGGTAAGATTCTGGGGGCAATCAGCGCTGACAAGGCTGCACTAATAAGTGAAAGGATAGTTTCTAAAAAGGTGGAAAAGTAGAATGAATATGCCGACTGTCCTGCCTCCGGCAGAGAAACCTGCTGAATCCCGAAATGCATCTGAAAAGACTGATGATGTTAAGAAAAAGCCAGCAGGGCCGGCAGATAGTGAAAACTTTTCAGAACTGTTGTATATGTTGTCATTGACCGGTAATAACGTGTCAGTTCCCGGCGTTGAAGGACCGACATCCTTTCCCTCAAAGCTGAAACAAGCCGCTGAATTGAATAAGGATATATTAACATCAGGGCCGGTTCCCTTATTCAGGCAAATAAATGCTGGTGATGAGGACAGGTTAGGTCAGGGTGCGGAAACTGAATCAAAGGACGATAATATTTCCTTTTCCGGCGCTAAGGCTTCTATGTCACTTAATGGCGATTCAGATGCATATAAAGGCTTATTAGATTTGAATTCATTTCAAGACGACTTCAACAAGCATCTGGAACAAATGCCTGAGACGACAGTTGATACAATGCCGGAGATTATTCCGAATTTAGTTACGGACGTTGCCAGCGTAAACAGTAATGAAGTCACGCTCCAACCAATTCATACAAATGGTCCTGATTTAGTATCACATCTGTCAGACAAAATTATTGATCTTTACCACATAGGGGGGAATTCGGCAAAGATCAGTCTTCAGCCGGAAGAACTTGGACATCTTCATATAGATTTATCAGTTATAAAAGACAGTATCAATGCGATTATTACTGTTGAGGATAAAAGTGTCAAGGGTATTATAGATGCAAATATTGATACGCTTGTCGAACAATTAAGGAGGTCAGGTTTGAATGTAGATCAAGTTACAGTGAATATAGCGCCGTCAAATTTTGATGGAAATATATCGGGTGGATGGTCAGGCCGAAACAGCAGAAATATGTTTAATGATGATATTTTTGTTGTGAGTCATGTAAATGATGAAAATGTTTTGTCTCACATGGATGAGACTCTGTTATATGCAGGCTCGGCTGTAGGACTCAGCATATTTGTGTGATTAAACAAAGGGAGGTTATATGATTAATTCCGTCACTTCTAATGAAATTGCTTCTGCCAGTAAAGTTGACAACGAGGTTAAGAAAACCCTTGGTCAGGAAGATTTCATACGTCTTCTTGTTACTCAACTTCAATATCAGGACCCGTTAAAGCCTATGGAACATACAGAGTTTGTGACACAGCTTTCCCAGTTTTCAAGTCTCGATCACCTATCGGGCATCAACAATGGCATAAAAACACTGACAGAGACACAGAAAAATATGAACAATGCACAGGCAGTTAACTTAATCGGGAAAAATGTAAAGGCCACCGGAAACACGATTAATATAAACGATAAAAGTGGAGCAACCGGCATTGGGTATCAGTTAAATAAAGATGCAACTGATGTTGTTATCAGGATATTTGATAAAGATGGGAAACCGGTCTCGAAAATAGAGGCCGGACCGCAAAGCGCCGGGTTCCATACCGGTTTATGGGACGGCAGAGATTTTTCAGGAAATATCATGCCTTCAGGTGAATATAACTTTTCATTAAGTGCAAAAGATGTGAAGGGAGATCAGATTAATATTCTTCCAAACGTAATTGGCATTGTTGATGGCATATTGTTTGAAGGAAATGTTCCTTTTCTTACAATAAATGGCTTGAAGGTGCCGGTATCTGATATTGAAGAGATTAAGGAGGTGAATAAATAAAAGGACCTGGCCCTAAAAGAGTAATGGAAATGCTTTTTAAATTAGTTCAGAACATATTTCAGAATAACAGGTATGAGCTGTTTTCAGACGAATAATAAAGGAGGGAATTAAAATGGCAATTTTAACATCACTATTTACAGGGATAAGCGGTCTTAACGCAAATGGCACGTCGCTTTCAGTGATAGGTAACAATATTGCGAATGTAAATACCGTAGGTTTCAAGGCAAGCCGTGCCGCTTTTTCGGATGTTCTGAGCCAAAGCCTTACAGGCTCATCAGGTTCGCAGATAGGCCGGGGTGTATATCTTAGCGATGTCTCTACGCTATTTTCACAGGGGTCAATGGAGACAACCTCAAGTGCACTTGATTTTGGCATTGATGGAGAAGGGTTCTTCCTTGTTAATGATTCAGCAGGGACTTCATACTACTCGAGGGCAGGCCAGTTTAGTATTAATAAAGAAGGTTACATCGTAAATCCCGAAGGATATTTTCTTCAAGCATACCAGGCAAATTCAACAGGAAACGCTACCAGCACCATTGGTAATATTGATGTATCATCAAATACAACCCCACCTAACACAACATCAAATGTGCAGGTGACTGCTAATCTCGATTCAAGCAAAGCTCCAATAGCATCAGGTTTTGACATTAATGACGTTGGTAACTCCTATCACTTTTCCAATTCTTTGACGGTTTACGATTCCCTTGGAAATCAGCACCAAGTTACAACCTATTATACGAAAATACATGAAGATACAGCGGGCGGAACGGGAAATTACTGGCAGTGGAATGCAGTGGCGGATGGGGCTACAGGTACCGAGGTTATGGGGCGAGGCTATCTTCAGTTTGATTCCAGCGGTGCCCTGGTAGCTGAAAATACAGCGGATATGGATATTGATCCTGTGTCTGGCCTGGGTCTGGCAAGCGTCATATCAGATTTTAATTTTAAAGGCGGGGGAGTACAGAATCAGGCTATCAATTTTGACTTTGGTACAAGTATTACCGAAGGCGGATCAGGATTAGATGGTACGACACAATTTGGTTCCGCCTCAACTACTGTATTCATGAATCAGAATGGCTATGCCGCCGGTTCATTAAAGAGTATCAATGTAAATCAATCCGGAATAATCAGCGGGCTGTTTACAAATGGTCAGACGAGGACCATAGGTCAGATTGTAATTGGTATGTTCACAAATCCTGAGGGGATGACCAAGATCGGTAAAAACCTGTATGCACAATCTTTTGATTCAGGCCAACCAGTATTGGGATCACCGGATAACGGAGGCCGCGGAAGGATTCTTGCAAATACACTTGAACTTTCCAATGTGGATCTTGCAGAAGAATTTGTTAAACTTATAACTACACAGAGGGCCTTTCAGGCCAACTCAAGGATTATCACTACCACCGACTCAATGCTTGAAGAGCTGGTGAATCTGAAGAGATAATAGTTTTAACATTTAGCCCCCTCAGGACCTGAGGGGGCTATTTTATTTGTATTACAGATTTGTTTGTCAATTGCATGACGCAGCATTGCTTAGTTTGACGTCAGACCTACTCCCCATGATCCTGATGAGTTCTATAACTACTTGAAATATCAAGAAATAAATAATTATGCATACGGCATTTTGCTGGCATGTTCATTGCAAAAATAGGTTGACAGTTCTTGTGAATTTGACCTGGCAGGCTTACTAAGGGGGGGATATGGCAAGAGAAGAAAATACCGGGAACGAAGAAAATAAGATAGAAGATGATGTGACTGAAAAAAATCCTGCAAGGACGCCAAAAAAGAAATTCATGAAGCTGGCCATTATAGGGGCAGGGATAGTGTTAATACTGGGAGGTGGATATGCCGGATGGAAATTATTTATTCATAAGGGTGGGGATGGTAGCTCGGCAGCTGCAACTGATGGACATGCCAAGAAAGAATTCACTGGACAAATAGTGACCCTGGACCCTTTTATAATTAATTTAGCAGATCCGTCTGAGTCTATATATCTTAAGGTAGCCATAAATCTGGAAGTTGATTCTGAAATAGTGGTTGAAGAGATTCAAAAAAGAATGCCTCAGATAAGAGATACCATTCTAATGCTGCTTACAAGCAAGACGGCTGAAGATGTAAGAAGTACAGGTGGTAAACTGAAGTTGCAGGAAGATATGGTTGTAAGAATTAATCACTATCTTCAGACAGGAAAAGTAAAAGCAGTCTATTTTACTGAATTTGTAATGCAGTAATGAGGGTATATGGAAAAAATTCTATCACAGGATGAAGTAAATGCTCTGCTAAGAGGGATTGATAACGGTGACTTGTCAGCAGATGCATCATCAGCAGATGGAGACGGATGGCGTAATTATGATCTGACAAGTAATGAACGTGTTATCCGCGGCAGAATGCCAACTCTTGAGATAATCAGTGAACGATTTGCACGGATATTTCAGGTGAGCATGTCTGCATTGTTAAAAAAAATAGTGGTTGTGAACATGGCATCTGTTGAGCTTATGAAGTTTAATGAATTCATGAAGAATGTACCTTTGCCTGCATGTATTAATGTATTTAAAATGGACCCGTTAAAGGGTTTCAGCCTTCTCGTCGTTGATCCTCGGGTAATCTACCTTCTCGTGGATAATTTTTTTGGCGGCAAGGCGCAGACGCATGTAAAAATTGAGGGAAGAGATTATACACCTATTGAACACAGGTTAATCAACAAGGTTGTTAATCTCTGTCTTCAGGATATAGGAAAAGCATGGAAGCCAGTTTATGCGGTTGATGTGCAGTATTCCAGGACTGAGATTAATCCACAGTTTGCTTCCATAGTAACGCCGACTGAGATAGTAATAGTAATAACATTTGATATGGAGGTTGATAATGCACCTGGCAAGATACATGTATGCATACCCTACCCTTGCATTGAACCAATAAAGGATAAATTACAGGCAGGGTATCAGAGTGATAATTATGAGGTTGATCAAAAGTGGATGGAAAGATTCGGGAACCAGCTGTCAGAATGTTCGCTCAATATCACCGTTGAGCTGGGAGGTACAGTGATAAAGATTAAAGAAATGATGAATTTAAGGACAGGTGACATCCTGATACTCGATAAACAGGTTGATGAGAATTTAGTGGCCAAGGTTGAGGGTCGGCCCAAGTTTACGGGGAGGCCCGGGATATATAGAGGGAATCTTGCATTCCAGATAAATTCGTCGTCTACAAAATAGGGGGTAGAAGGCAATGGATGATAATGAATTAGCGGCCCAGTGGGAACAATCTCTGCATGAAGAAACAGCGGATGCGGAGGATAAAAGTCAGGCTGCATCGCGGGAAAATGTTACGGATGCCAGGCCAGCCAACTTTACACCGCTTACGGCTGCAAATACAGGAGGTGGTGTAAACAACCTTGATTTTATCCTGGATATATCATTGCATGTATCAGTACTTGTCGGCGGGACCAAGATGTTGATAAAGGATCTGCTTCAGCTGGGACAGGGTTCAATAATTGAATTAAACAAAATGGCAGGTGAACCAATGGACGTACTGGTAAATGACAAGTTGATTGCCAGGGGTGAAGTGGTCATTGTTAATGATAAGTTCGGGATTCGCCTGACGGATGTATTGAGTCTTACTGATAGGGTTGAGCAGTTGAAGTAAGCAATAATTGAATTGTCAATGGGACCGGCACGACAGGGAAGAGGGGTTTTCGAATGAAAAGAATATTATCAGTTATGACATTATTGACATTATTGCCTGCCTTGCATCAATCTGCTGCGGCCAGGCCGGCTAATCTTGTCATGCTCAATGATGTGAAAATTGCTACATCAGTAGATAACACTAAAATAGAACTCATGTTTGATGAAAAGCCGGAACATGAAAAAATATTATACCGGAATGAATTTATTCAGGTTGAAATTCCTGAGGCTTATACAGATCCGCCCAAACAATGGCTGAAGGTGGAAGATGAAATTGTTAAAAATATCTTTATTTATCAGTTTGATGAAAATACAGTTCGGATAAGATTATTTGCATATGGCAATGCGGTCAACTTGAAGGACAGGGTCAGTATCAGCAGGGATAATAATGGTCTGATAATAAGTTATGATCAACAACCTCCGGCTGTAAATAAAAAGACTCCGGCTGCTGTAAAAGTTAATACGGGAAAGCGTTTGAATAAAAATGCGATTCCACCTGAAAAAATCAAATTACCGGTAACAATAGAACAAGTGCCGCCTGCACAAATTGAGCCGATTGAAAGTAGTGATGTTGCCGCAGCTAACACGAACGAAAATCAGGGCGAGGTTTTGAGCGGACAATCGCATGCAGAAGCCGTAACAGGACTGCTTAAAACAGACGGACTGCAGCCTGATCAGCATATTGATGAAGATAAGCCTCATTTATTGAAAGATCCCCCGGGTTTTACCGGCTCTTTTATTAAGATGGTGACGGCACTCGGGATAGTTCTGTCACTCCTATTTGCTATTGTTTATCTCGTGAAGAAATATCTGGGAAAGAAGATCGGGCTGTCCGGGCAAGATCAGAAGATCCGGGTAGTGACAAGCACATATCTCGGGCCAAAGAAATCAATCGCATTAGTGGAGATTGCAGGAGAAAAAATAGTCGTTGGTGTTACTGCCACGCATATTTCTATGCTTACAAAACTTGGAAAGGATGAAGACTTCGTTGAGGTTTTGAAAGAGAAGATCAATTCTGAACCAACAAATGAGAGGGTTGAGTTACAAGATGAATTGTGGGAAAAAGTTTAGATCTTTTTACAAGACCCTTGTGATCGGGGCTGCAGCATTTATTTACCCGGTTTATGCTGACAGCTTAGCGTGGGGGGCGGCGGCCTCAGGAAACACCATCTCTCTGCCTGAAATTAATGTCAGTATAGGAGGGTCTCAGGGTGCCGGCGGGACAGCAGTTACAGTACAGATACTGATGCTGCTTACGATACTGTCTCTGGCACCGGCCATTATTGTGATGGTTACATCCTTTACCAGGATAGCAGTTGTCCTGTCTCTTCTCCGCCAGGCGCTCGGTACACCGCAGATCCCGCCGAATCAGGTCTTGATAAGCCTCTCAATATTTTTGACTTTTTTCATAATGTCGCCGGTCTGGGCCAGGGTTAACAGTGAGGCTCTGCAGCCGCTGATGACAAATCAAATATCACAGTCAGTTGCCTTTGACAGGGCCATATTGCCTGTCAGGGAATTTATGCTTAAGCAGGTGAGGGAAAAGGATCTGTCACTGTTCATAGATATGGCAAGGATTCCTGACCCAAAAAATATATCTGAGGTTCCGACACATGTGATAATTCCAGCGTTTATGATAAGTGAGTTAAAGACTGCATTCCAGATTGGTTTTCTAATCTATATCCCATTTCTTGTTCTGGATATGGTAGTAGCGAGCGTTCTTATGTCAATGGGCATGCTTATGCTCCCCCCGGTTGTGATATCGCTGCCATTTAAACTCATGTTATTTGTACTGGTTGACGGCTGGTATCTCATAGTAGGCTCTATAGTAAGAAGCTTTGGTTAAAAAGAGCGGAGAGTAAAATGACACCTGAACTTGTTATGACAATTGGCAAGAGTGCCCTGGAGACAACACTGTTGATAGCTGCTCCAATGCTGCTGGTGAGCCTTGGGATAGGACTGATAATAAGCATATTTCAAGCGGTCACTCAGATCAGCGAGGCAACTCTGACATTTGTCCCAAAGATTATCGTAACATTTCTGGCGCTGCTGATATTTTTCCCATGGATGATGAGGGTAATGCTGGGATTTACATCATCCTTATTTATAAATATCCCGGCATATATTAAATAAATAAAGGGCTGTAAACTTAATGGATATCTTAATGCAATTGAACTCTTTTACCCTGATATTTGTACGTACTGCGGCTATGATCTTTTTTATACCATTTCTTGGGGCTCGCAATGTTCCGAGGGTCTTCAAAATAGGTCTTTCATTAATGATGTCGCTTATATTGATCGGCATTGTAAAGATTGATGCGGCAATAATATCTGCAGACTTGATAACAATGACAGCAGGGATAGCCGGCGAGATAATCATAGGTTTTACGATAGGACTAATAGCAAAGTTGCTCTTCAGCGCCCTTGAAATGGCAGGTGAGATTATAGGTTTTCAGATGGGATTCTCTATAGTAAATGTAATTGATCCTCAAACGAGTACGCATGTGCCTATTATCGGTCAATTCCATACGATAATGGCGACACTGATATTCCTGACTATAAATGCGCATCATTTATTTATTGCTGCTATTGCTGAGAGTTTTACCCTGGTGCCTCCGTTGAGATTAGCATTAACTGATCAGATGTTTGCAGGTATTATGACACTTTCAAGGGATATATTCGTCCTTGCTATAAGGATAGGCGCCCCTGTGATTGTAGCATTGTTTATTACAAACATTGCTCTGGCCATTGTATCAAAGACGATGCCGCAGATGAATGTAATGATGGTTGGTTTTCCAATTACTATAGCAGGCGGATTATTGATAATGGTGCTTTCAATGCCCTTATTTTCTAATCTGGTTCAAAGGGCATTTGAGGGTATGAAGGGTGACTTCTTTAATGTTTTAAGTGTTATGGTGAGGTAATATGGCTGATCAGGACATGGAAAAAACAGAGCAGGCCACGCCCAAACGCAGGGAGGAGATCAGGGAAAAGGGGCAGGTAGCAAAAAGCCCTGAGGTATCCTCTGTGGCTGTATTAATGGCTGGTACGGCCGCAATGTATTATCTGCTGCCCGGCGTGTACACTAACCTGCTTGATATTACCTCAAATGTTCTTGGATCGAGCGGTACGATACAGCTTACTGCGGATAATTTCTATCCATTCTGGTCAGGTATCCTCAGAAAGGTCTTTTTTACGTTATTACCATTCCTTGTTTTTGTCGCCCTTGCAGGCATTGTGTCAAACATTCTTCAAATTGGCTTTGTGTTCAGTCCTAAGGCTCTGGGAGTCAGGTTTGAAAGGATCAATCCTGTTGAAGGGATAAAAAAACTGGTATCCCTTCGTTCAATAATGGAGCTTATTAAGTCATTGGTCAAGATAGCGATTGTAGGGTATACGTCCTATAATCTGATCAAAAGTGAGTTCCATAATTTCCCGTTGTTATTAGATGCAGATGTTAATTATATCTTTTCATATATGGGGCACCTGACATTAAAACTTGTTATCTGGACAGGTATAGTTATATTTATCCTTGCTGCGGTAGATTTGGGTTATCAGAAATGGCAGTTTGCAAAAGATCTTCGAATGACCAGGCAGGAGGTAAAGGAGGAGTATAAACAGCAGGAAGGTGACCCTCAGATCAGATCCAGGATTAGAAGCATGCAGAAGGAGATGGCCAGAAAGAGAATGATGGCGGATGTGCCAAAAGCGGACGTGGTTATAACCAACCCTACTCATCTGGCTGTTGCGCTGTCATACCAGCATGGTGACATGAATGCCCCTAAAGTAGTTGCAAAGGGCGCAGGGATTATTGCAGAAAAGATCAAGGAGATTGCGAAGAGTAACGGCGTTACTATCCTGGAGAACAAACCGCTGGCAAGAACACTTTACAAGATGGTGAAGATTGGAGATGAAATTCCTTCTAACCTTTACAAGGCTGTAGCAGAGATACTCGCATACGTCTATAAATTGAAAAAGAACAGATAATAATAAAAAGATCAGCGGAGGATTAAGGGGATTATGTCAGCAACTATAGCAGAGCCTAACAGGGGACTATTTATTACGTTGACTAAAAACAGTGATGCACTGCTTGCAATAATGGCGGTTGGGATTATTGTTGTCATGATCATACCTGTTCCTGCCATTGTTATGGATATGCTCCTGTCTTTCAGTATCACTATATCTATAATCATTATGCTTGTATCAATGTATATACTGAAACCTCTTGAATTTTCCGTATTTCCTTCTGTCCTCCTGATCTCTACGCTCGCAAGGTTGTCACTTAATGTTGCATCCACAAGACTAATACTGCTTAAGGGGCATGAAGGTTCTGATGCTGCAGGTAAGGTCATCAAGGCATTTGGCAACTTTGTAGTCGGCGGTAATTATGCAGTTGGACTTGTAGTCTTTGTGATCCTCGTAGTTATTAATTTTGTCGTAATAACAAAGGGAGCCGGCCGCATTGCCGAAGTGGCAGCCAGATTTACTTTAGACGCAATGCCTGGCAAACAGATGAGTATAGATGCTGACCTGAATGCAGGTATGATAGATGAAACAGAGGCCAGAAGACGAAGGATGCAGGTTTCTCAGGAGGCAGAGTTTTACGGTGCAATGGATGGTGCGAGTAAATTTGTACGAGGAGATGCGGTTGCAGGTATTATTATAACAATTATCAATATAATAGGCGGTCTTGTCATAGGGGTATTGCAGCATGGCATGGCGATATCTGCTGCGGCGCAGAATTATACACTGCTAACGATTGGTGACGGACTGGTTGCTCAGGTACCAGCCCTTATTGTATCAACGGCCGCAGGTTTAATAGTCACCAGGGCTGCTTCAGAGTCAAACCTTGGTGCAGAAGTATCAAAACAGTTGCTTTCTCACCATAAGGCTATTGCCATCAGCGCTGTTATTATATTCTTATTCGGGTTAATACCAGGGCTCCCGCATTTTGCATTTATAACTCTTTCAATTATTACAGGCGGAGTAGCATGGGTTGCGTATAACATTAAACAATCAGTAGGTAGTGAAATAGGCTGGACTCAGCCTGAAAAAGCAGTACGTTCACCCAGAAGCAAGTCCGCAGAAGATGAAAAAGGAGAAGTGCCTCATGAGGGATTTGATGGAGTGACACCTCTGGATATAATGGAGCTTCATATAGGGTACGGTCTGATACAACTTGTAGACCCCAAGCAGCAGGGAGAGCTCGTTGATCGTATAAAATCTATAAGGAATCAATTAGCGTCAGATATGGGAATAATTGTTCCGCCCATACACATCAGAGACAGTATGCAGATTGGGCCGAACAAATACATGATTCTAATCAAGGGGACAGAGATCGCAGAAGGAGAATTGATGCCGGACAGATTACTTGCCATGAATCCGGAAGGTATGAATAAAGGAATACAGGGCATTCCAACCAGGGAGCCATCATTCGGACTCCCTGCCCTCTGGATTTCGGAGCAGGAGAAAGATAAGGCTGAATTGACCGGTTTTACCGTTGTTGAACCTTCGACAGTGATTGTTACCCATCTCACAGAAGTCATAAGGATGCATGCTCATGAAATAATCGGGAGACAGGAGGTTCAGACACTGCTTGACAGTTTTGCAAGGAAATATCCAAGGGTCGTTGAAGAGCTTATACCAAACCTGCTTACGCTTGGAGGGGTAGTTAAGATCTTGCAGAATCTCCTCAAGGAGAGGGTGTCAGTAAGGGATCTTTTGACAATACTTGAAACTCTTGCTGATTATGCAGTAGTCACCAAGGACACAGACGTGCTTACAGAGTATGTACGGGCCAGTCTCGCAAGGACCATTACAAAACAGTATCAAAACGGCAACAGTCTTCCGGTTATTACAATTGAACCTGTTCTTGAGGAAAAGATTAACGCGGCAATCAGACAGACTTCGCAGGGGATGCAGTTGTCTCTGGAGCCGAGAATGGCACAGGTATTTATCAATCAGTTAAAGGGGCTGATTGAAGCATCTACTAGAAAGGGTATCTACCCTGTGGTGCTGACATCTCCGTCAATACGGGCTCCATTAAGGAAGTATTTAGAGAGATTTATCCCAGGCATAAATATATTATCTTCCAATGAGCTCTCATCATCGGTGAGTTTACAATCTATAAGTACAGTGAGGTATAACGATGCAAATTAAGAGATATGAAGCGGTTGACATGCAGGAGGCGCTTAAGCTGGTTAAGGGTGAGCTTGGTCCGGATGCAGTAATTCTTTCTACTAGACAGATAAAAAAGGATAATGGTGTATTCGGGATATTCAGCCGTCAGGTTATAGAAGTTGTTGCTGCCAGAGACTACGTTGACAAGCCTCAGCAAAACGGCACTTCTGTAAGTCCGCATAAGGGATTCATTGAAACAGACGATTTTATGAAGGAAGAACTCAGGAAGATAAGAAGTGAGATAAGGGAAACCCCCGGCGAATTACGCGATGTAAAATCCGAACTTGGATTGCTTAAGGGTTATATTCAGGAACTACTTAGAGATGGAGAGCAGGAGCATTTAAAGACCCTGCACGATAAACTTGTGATTTATTTCAGAAGACTGATGTCAGAGGGAATGGAAAGAAATATTGCGTACAGGCTTGTCCAGATATTAAATTGCAAATTATCTGAAGAGCAGAAAGAAGATGCAGGAGAGATTGACAGATATGGATATGAAATAATCGAGAAACAGGTCAAGGTCACAGGACCCATATGTAGTGAGGTTAAGGATAGGAAAATAGCGGTATTTGTTGGTCCTACAGGTGTTGGGAAGACTACGAGCATTGCCAAAATTGCTGCTAAATATACATTGATTGACAAGAAGAAAGTTTCTCTTGTTACATTTGATACCTACAGGGTTGGGGCAGTTGAGCAGCTTAAGATATATGCAAAGATTATCGGTTTACCGGTAGATGTAGTGCTTGCTCCTTCAGACCTTGACGGGGTAATTAGCAAGAAGAAAGATGCTGACCTGATCCTTATTGATACAGCAGGCAGAAGTCACAAGGACCGCTCTTACATTAATGAACTAAGCAAATTAGTCAGTCAGAGAGATGAGATAGATTGTCATCTGGTGCTTTCAGCTACAAGCAGCAATGCGGTATTAGCAGATATCATTGGAAATTTCAGGGATATAAAGATAAACAGTCTGCTGTTTACTAAACTGGATGAGGCTGACAATTATGGCGCTGTTTTCAGCTCCATGATAAATGCGCAGAAACCATTATCATATTTTACTACAGGGCAGCGCGTCCCTGAGGATATAGAACTTGCCGCAGCTGGGCGGCTAAGCAGGTTAATACTCAGGATGGATGCCGTGAGCGGTCATTAAAAGATAAAGCAATGAGCGGAAAGCATAGCGCGATGAGTGAAACAGGAAATAAGCAGTCAAAAGTAAGAAATCGGAAAAAGGAGACTAAATGGGACAGGCGTTCACACTTCAAGAGATGATGAGCAGACCGACCGGTGAAGTATTTAACAAACCGGGTGATAATGCTGTTAAGGTAATTTCGGTCACAAGCGGCAAGGGGGGGGTGGGGAAGACAAATGTTGTAGTTAACCTCGCCTATGCGCTGACAGAGTCTGGTAAAAATGTCCTTATACTTGATGCAGATATGGGACTTGGCAATATAGATGTGATGTTAGGCCTGGCTCCGGAATATAATTTGTATCATTTGATTAATGGCGAAAAGAAAATCAGTGAGGTGATGACATACGGACCTGGAGGAATGAAAATACTCCCAGCAGGTTCAGGCATTCAGGAGTTATCAGAACTGACTGCAAATCAGAAATTAAATCTTCTCTCTGAACTGGACAGGATAGACAGTTCAATTGACATTGTTTTGATTGATACAGCTGCCGGTATTTCAGGCAATGTCATGTATTTTAATACTGCAGCTCAGGACATCATCGTTGTGGCATCGCCGGAACCAACCTCGATCACTGATGCATATGCGCTTATGAAAATTATGCACATGAAATATGGGGAGAGCCGCTTCAGGCTTCTGGTAAACATGGTCAGGGAAAGCGGAGAGGGAAGAGATGTTTACAGGAAACTCAGCACAGCTGCTGACAAATTCCTTAATGTGTCCATAGATTATCTGGGTCATATCATGCAGGATAAATCTGTTCGTATGTCTGTACTAAATCAGCGGCCGGTCGTTGACTTGTATCCGGGTTCAGATGCTGGTAAATGTTATACTTCGCTTGCCAGAACAGTCTGTGGATGGCCTGTCAATAAAGACATCAAGGGTAATATCCAGTTTTTATGGCGCAGGCTCATGGGCCAGTCAGGGTGGGACAAAATATAGAAAAGGAGTGATATATGGAAAAGATTATCAATAAGGTCAATAAGTATAGTTCCAAGGGTAAAGCAGCAAAAAAGGGAATCATGGACCCTGATGCGAGGGACAAACTGATTCAGGAATATGCACAGAAAATAAAGTATATGGCATACAGGCTGTCTTACAGGCTGCAACCCGATATTGACATTGATGATCTGATCAGTGCAGGGATAATCGGGCTGATGGACGCAATGGATAAATACGACCCGGCAAAGGAAACTCTCTTTAAAACATATGCTGAATTTCGTATAAGGGGTGCAATGCTGGATGAAATACGTGCCATGGACTGGGTTCCAAGGTCAGTTAAGGAAAAATCCGGATTGTTATACAAAACAGTTTCATCGCTGGAGAAGGAATTGGGGAGACCGCCGTCAGAAGAGGAGATTGCTGCTGCATTGAAGATGAATATTAATGAGTATCAGGATTTCCTTACGCAGGCTCGAAGTTCTTCAATGATAAGTATTGAAGACCTTGGAATGAATCGTGATGATAACGACAGAGATATGCTTGAGACAATAGGTGATCCTGAAAAGCGTGACCCACTTTCCCTGTTAATGACCAAAGACAGACAGAAGACATTGACTACTGCGATTGATAAGCTCCCGGATAAGGAACGAAAGGTGGTCTCTCTCTATTACTATAACGAACTTACCATGAAGGAGATAGGCAGGATACTTGAGGTAACAGAATCCAGGGTTTCACAGCTGCATACCCAGGCAATGATAAGGTTGAAAGGCAAGTTAAGGGAGAGGAATGGATGAATAATATAAGTGATATCTCTGATTTAATTGATAGCGTCTTGGAAAGCATGGCGGATATACTGGTTGTGACCAATCCGGATGAAACTGTAAGGTATGTGAATCAGTCAGCCCTTAATGTCCTGGGATTTAGTAATGAAGAAATTAATGGTATCCCGGCAGTGAGTCTCTTTGATGACCTGGAATTGCATTTATCTGACCATGTAAACAGGCTTCAGACGAATGGAGATTTGCACTATAAGGTGATTAACATGTTGAGCAGTACTGGTGAAAGGATACCTGTTATTATGAATGGCTCAATGCTTAGAAGTGAAGATGGCAGTGTTAAGGCCATTTTGCTGTTTTCAAGAGATATGAGGGAGATATATCCGCTTGTTACTGAGCTAACGCAATTAAATGAGGAATTGGAAAAAAGTGTTAACCGTCGGACAGATGAGTTGAGGATTGCGAAGGAAGCAAGTGATGTGGCATTAAAAAAATTACAACAGACCCAGGCTCAGTTGATACAGAGCGATAAGATGGCATCAATTGGCCAGCTGTCTGCTGGAATTGCCCACGAGATCAACAACCCGACAGGATTCGTATTAAGCAATTTAAAGACATTGAATGAATATATTAGTGATATAAAAGGTCTTTTGGAAGAGTATGATACGCTCCTTCAGAGTTGCGGAGCTATATCTGATGAAGATGTATTATCCCATATGAAGCAGGTTGAGGAGTTTAAAAAGAAAATAGATGTGGTCTTTTTACTCGATGACATTGAACAGATATTCACAGAAACTCAGGACGGTATGAGACGGATCATGAAGATTGTCAAGGATCTGAAAGAATTTTCACACACAGGATCAGATAGTCCAGAATATGCAGATATTAATAAAGGATTGGAAGGCACACTTAATATCGTTTGGAATGAGATTAAATATAAGGCCGAGGTTAAAACACTCTATGGGGATATTCCACATGTTTTGTGCTATCCGCAGCAATTGAATCAGGTCTTTATGAATATCTTTGTAAATGCCGCACATGCGATAGAAAGTAAAGGTGTTATAACTATCAGGACTTTCTGTGAGGGTGATAATGTATTTGTTGAGATAAGTGATACTGGCTGTGGAATCTCACCGGAGCATGTGTCCCGGATATTTGAACCTTTCTTTACGACAAAACCGGTTGGCATGGGGACCGGGCTTGGGTTGTCCGTGGCGTATGCGATCATTCGTAAACATTATGGTGATATTACAGTAAGCAGTTTAATTGGAAGCGGGACTACTTTCAACATATGTATACCAATTGAAAGCATGCAATTAAATCGCAAAATTACAGGTTGAATACTATGGGTGACTATACGATATTAGTTGTTGATGACGAGATAAGTGTCCTGAATGCTATTTACAGGATTTTCAGGAAAGAGAAGTACAATATTCTGGGATGTGACCACCCTCTCGATGCATTAAAACTGCTTAAAGAACAATTTTGCCACCTTATAATATCAGATTACCGAATGCCGGATATGGATGGCGTTACGTTTTTACGTGAGGCAACCGCTATAATGCCTGATGCCATCAGGATGATTCTTAGCGGCTATGCTGACAGCTCCACTATTATTTCAGCCATAAATGACGGCGGCATATATAAATATATTGCCAAACCGTGGGAAGATGACATTTTAAAGTCTGAGGTACGCTATGCACTTGAACGGTACGAGCTTCAAAATATCAACAAGAAACTGTTAATTGACTTGAATAGACAAAATGAAGAGTTGAAAAGATCAAATCTTCTTTTGACTGAAAAAATAGAGGAAATTAAGGTAAATGTCGTACGTACTGTTGAAATGCTTAGTTATTTATCAAGGGAAAAATGTACCGGCATACCGACTAATGTTGATGGGTTGAATACTATCAGTCAGGAGGTAGGCAAAAAGCTGGGGCTTGGTGATACCGATTTGAAGGACTTATATATAGCAACCAGACTGCATGATGTAGGAAATATAGGTATTGATAGTAATATATTAAAGAAGAATGGACCACTTACTCCCGATGAATGGATTCAGATACAGAAACACCCCGTTATAGGGGCATCCATAATATCTTTCCTTAATGGATTTGATGCAGTATCCACGATAGTGATGTATCACCACGAGCATTTTGACGGGACTGGTTATCCTGATGGATTGAAAGCAAATGAAATTCCAATCGGGTCAAGGATAGTTCAACTGGTAGATGTATATGATTCACTTACCTGCAGCAGACCATACAGGCCGGCTATGACAGGTGAAGAGGTAAATGAGGTCCTGGAAAAGGGAAGAGGTACTAAATTTGATCCTTATTTATTGGATATATTTTTATGGGTCATAGAAAGGTATCATGAATCCTGAGACAGATTTGGTGTGTATACACTCAGTGCTCCTTGTTGATGATGAGGAAAACATCCTGAATTCCCTTAACAGGACTTTCAGAAAGGAACCATACCGGATATTTACGGCCAGGAACGGTATGGAAGGATTGTCAGTCATAGACAGGGAAACGGTTAGTGTTGTGCTTTCAGACCACAGAATGCCGGGCATGGAAGGTGCAGAATTCCTCAATGAAGTCAAAAAGAAATCTCCTGATACAATCAGGATGATGCTTACCGGCTATGCTGATATGCAGGCGGTAATGAATGCCATAAATCAGGGAGAGGTCTACAGGTTTATAACAAAACCGTGGGATGATGAAGAAATAAGGTTCATTGTAAAGGATGCAATACGTCATTATGACCTTGTTAACGAGAACAGGGAATTACAGGCGGTTACAATGAGACAGAATGTTGAGTTAAAAGACCTTAACAACAATCTTGAGGCTAAAGTTGCAGAAAGGACTAAAGAGGTTGAGGTCCTTTATAAAAATCTTGAACAGAACTTTATTGACTTCGTACGGGTCTTCATAAACATTCTTGAATTAAAAAGTCCGCATCTTGGAAGCCACTGTAAACGCGTAGCAGCACTTTCTCGCAGGCTATCAGAGAGGGTCGGACAGTCTCCGGATGAGATACTTGACATTGAGCTGGCCGCAATGCTGGAGGATATAGGAACCCTCGGATATCCTGAAAAGATGCTTAAAAAAAAGATTTCTGAGCTTGACCCTACTGAGAAGGCGCTTCTTGAGCAGCATCCTGTACTTGGACAGACATCTCTTCAGCATATACAAAAGCTTCAGCCGGTTTCTCTTCTTATAAGACATCATCACGAGCAATATGATGGCCACGGTTATCCGGATCATCTCAAGGGTGATGTAATTCCTGCAGGCTCAAGGATAATTGCCATAGCGGACTATTTTGATGACCTGATTAATCCCCCTGACGGAGGAGACCGCTTTTCTGTGGACAGGGCTATTTATGCACTTGAAAAAGAAACGGGAAAGATGTTTGACCCCGGCCTGGTGGGAAAATTTAGTGAGGTAGTGCATGAATTCAGACATCAGGAGATTGAAATTGATGTCCGGGAGATTGATATGGCAGAGTTGAAAGAAGGGATGCTCCTTGCTTCAGATGTCAGGACTAAGAGAGGTCTCCTCCTGATGGCAAGTGGCGAAGTTGTTAAACCTATCCATCTGGATAAAATCAAGCAATTTCACAGGATAGACCCTGTTATTGCCAGGATATCCATAAAAGTTTAAGGGGGTCAATAAGGGAATTTATAAGGGAATAATCACAGCAGTAGCTGATTAAAGTACTCTTTGACGATTCCGATAAAAATGATGCAATGATAACCAGTTACGAACAG
>JADLDG010000038.1 GCA_020846775.1 Nitrospirota bacterium | reverse complement strand
TCCATCAACCTCCAGAACCCCGATGGATATTGCCTCTGCACTAAGCAGACGGGAAATAATGTGGACCTGCCCTTCAAGATAGGCCAGGTATTCGGAACCCTTCCATTTCATGTGGTATCATATCCCAATTATAATATTCATGCCCCCGTATGTTCCCTGCTATTGCAACTCACGCATTCACTCCAGCCTGGATCATCGCAAGGATTCATCCGTATTAATCTATTGGTCTTATGCCAGCAGCGATAACAAAATGGGCCGTCCTTATTAGCTCCATCCCGGACCCAGTAGGCACTGTTATCAAAAACCATGCCCTGCCTTATCCGTTCCTTTTTCCTTCGTTCTACCAATTCCAATTCAAGTTTATGTGCTTCCTGCTGCAGCTGTAACTTCTCTTTTTCTAAATGACTTTTTGTGACTTCAGCAATATTCCGGTATAACTCCATTTCACCTTCTGCCAGCAGGACCTCTTCGATTTTCTCCAGTGCCTTAATCACTGATATTTCCATCATGTCCCCCAGATTAAATTATGCGCACCGGTTATCCATTTTATGTTTTATCTCTACAATAGTGTAAAAAAGATGTCAACGTGGAAGAAAAATCGTGATTTGCAAAAAAACGAGTTGGTGCGGCTGGCAGGAGTCGAACCTGCGACCTAGTGATTAGAAGTCACTTGCTCTATCCAACTGAGCTACAGCCGCAAACCCTTTATTATATAATGGTCGGGGCGAGAGGATTCGAACCTCCGACACCCTGCTCCCAAAGCAGGTGCGCTACCAGGCTGCGCTACGCCCCGATTTTGTGGCAAACGAAACTGTGACTTAAAGTTTCAGATTGGATATATTAAGGAATTTTGCGGATAAAGTCAAATCCTGCTTTGAGTTGACTGTAAAATCCCATCATGCTAACGTATTCAATGTCTCATTTCGGATGAAGGTAATAATGTTGTACGAAGAAATATTTGAAAAACTGAACAGCAATGGTGTTGACTATGTTGTCGTGGGCGGCGTTGCCCTTGTACTTCATGGTGCAGTAAGGTTGACGGCAGATATAGATCTCATGGTTCATCTGGAAGAGGGAAATCTAAGTAAATTCGTTAAGGTAATGACAGAGTTGGGCTACAAACCTAAAGTGCCTGTATATGCAGAAGACTTTATCAGTGCGGAAAACAGGGCCCGCTGGATTAATGAAAAAAATATGAAGGTCTTTAGCTTCTTCCATCCGGAAAAAGCGATTAATCTGGTTGATGTTTTTGTTGAGGAGCCGCTTGATTATACGGCAGTCAGATCTAATGCTGTTGAGATAACATCCGGAGATGTTTCCATCCCGATTGTCTCAATAGATGACTTGATCAAATTAAAGAAGATTTCCAATAGACCGCAGGATATTGCAGATATTGCAGCTCTGGAGGAGATAAGGAAAAGTGGTGAATAATGATAAGAAACATGTCTGTATAGTGTATACCTTCACAAAGGAAAAGCTGGATGAGTTCAAGGACATGCCGGTCAGGATGCGGCTTCAGTGGCTTGAGGAAGCAAACTCATTTATCAACAGGACAATTGGTTTCAAAAAGCGGTCGCTTTCAGATTCGAGGTTTGAAGGTCTGGATTAGCCGTAAAAGGAGTTGCATTCCCTCTCTTTTTTGAATCATAACTGCCAAGCCAGTCCAATATAATAATAAATATGACTATCAAAAAGGCCAGTATTCCGCCACATGTGTTGCGGTTACAGCTAAGACCTATCCAACTAATAGTAGTATGATGCGTACTATCGCTATAAGGTTTGCCGCAAAAGTATAAGACATTATGCACAACATAAAAAATCATTGAAACTTTCCGGCCATTATGTATAATGATTTCTTCAGTAAATAATATAGGGAGGTGAAATCTTGGGTAGTGTAGTCAAGAAGCGGAAGAAGAAGATGAGAAAACATAAGCATAAGAAATTGCTTAAGAAGACCAAGGTTGAAAGAAGGAAAAGGAAGTAATCGGTAGTAAGATGAGTGTAAAGAAGGGAGAGATAGAGGTATTTCTGAGCGAGAACGTTTTTGTAGGTCTTGTACTGTCGTCGGTAGAGGTCTATAAGAAAGAGTGTTTCGGTCTGCTTCTCGGGTACAAGACACCCAGGAAATATATAGTTGAACATGCAATACCGTATCAGAGCGCCAGAAGGGGACATAAATGGATTGAGCTGAGGGGAGACAAGTGGAAGATTATTCAGGACGTAGTCCATCACTTTCCCAAGTTGGACATGCTTGGGGACTTCCATTCGCATACCATGTATAGAGACGTAAGGGCAGACGTCGTACTCAGTGAGGAAGATGTTGTTGATATGTATCCGGATGAACTTCAGATTGTACTTGCAGTCAATGAATTCAAGAGATCAATGCCATGGACATCAAACCCTGATCAGTCTATATCAGGAACGATAAACGGGTTCCATTTCAAGATCGCCGCCTATTACCTCCCTTCAGAAGGCAGTGAGGATAGTATAAAAAATCCTAATACACTTTTCAGCGGCAGGATTAATTGTCCTTTCTTTATCGGGTAATGTCAAATATCGCCTGCTGTAACATCTTATATATCCTTAAATATATTGCGTTGAAATGTGTGATATGTTATAGTTTTATCGTCATAGAATGTTGCCGGAGGACAGGACATGTTTCTGATGAAAGTACGTGGGCTGGTCTTTGACCCGCACACCAACATGTACATAGTAATCCTGAATGACGAGGAAAATAAAGAGGTTCTGCCTATATGGATAGGCAAGTTTGAGGCGAATTCAATATGTTTTATATTAGAAGGAATAACGCCGCCGAGACCTATGACACACGACCTTACCAAGAGCATCCTTGATACCCTTGATATAAAGATTATAAGCATCGTAATAAATAACCTCAAGGAAAATACATATTATGCCAAGATACATATGTCCTTTCAGGGTTCAGAGGTAGTTGTGGACTCAAGGCCCAGTGATGCAATAGCTCTGGCCCTTCGCTCCAGTGCGCCTATTTTTGTATCAGACGATGTCCTTGAAAAGAGAAACTCTGAGAATTTAGACCAGTGGTTAAAGAACCTTAAACCGGAAGACTTTGGAAAATACATGACATGAAACATTCGAAATTTCTTAAACACCCGACCAAACCATTTGAAGTAAATGAAAAAAGCACAGTAGCAGATGCTCTGACGGCAATGTCTCAAACTGCATTTCAGGGAAAAAATCTTGCGATGGCAGCAGATGTCTGGGGTGCAATGCTGAAAGGCAATGTTACCATATTTTTCGGTCTGGCGGGCGCAATGGTCCCTGCCGGAATGAGAAATATCATCTCATATCTGATAAAAAACCGTATGATAGACTGCCTTGTATCAACCGGAGCAAACCTCTTCCATGACATCCATGAGACATTGGGTAAATATCATTATCAGGGTGATGCCAATACAGATGATGTCCTGCTTCAGCAGGAAGGGGTGGACAGGATGTACGATGTTTTTGCCTCTGAGCCGGAGTTCCGCAACCTTGACAGGTATATTACACAATTTGCTGATACCATTGATTTAGACCGGCCGTACACAACGAGGGAATTTCTTTATCTGCTGGGGCAGCATTTATCCAGACAGACTGATGCGGATGGTATTGTGACATCTGCATATAAGGCTTGTGTGCCAATCTACTGTCCTGCCCTCGGTGATTCATCTATTGGCATAGGTTTGGCTGCACGGACAAAGGGGAAAAAGATGCTTTTCGATATAATAGCTGATGTCCAGGAAACAGCACTGTTATCCATGAAGGCTAAAGAGACCGGAGTTATTTACCTTGGCGGCGGCACACCCAAGAACTTTATCCAGCAGATGGAAGTTACTGCACACTTATGGAGCAACAAAGTCGTTGGACACGAGTATGCAATTCAGGTCACTGCTGACGCGCCGCACTGGGGCGGTCTGAGCGGTTGTACTTTTGAAGAGGCAAAGTCATGGGGCAAGATCAAACAGAATGCGAAGATGGTCACTGTTCATTGTGATTCAACCATAGCGCTCCCCCTTGTAACCACTGCAGTAGCTCAGAAATACAATGATCTAATCAAAAAGAGGAAATGTCCTGACCTCTTTGAGACCCTGAAGAAAAACCGGATAGAAGACCTCAAAAGCGTCCTTGACATCTAACCATCATTGTGATAGTTTTGACCCGAATTTAAACAGGGAGGGTTGCATCACAAATTGGATAGAAACTCTAATCTCTTCATTAAATCGAACTTTCTTGGCATCCCCCCGGAGATGTCTGACTGGGACAACTCAAGGTTTGTAGTCCTTCCGGTTCCGTTTGACGCCACAACCTCATTTCAATCTGGTACAAGAAAAGGACCAAAGGCAGTCATAGAGGCATCAGCCTATATAGAGCTTTATGACGACGAACTCTGTATGGAAAGTGCAGATGCCGGTGTTCACACCCTCGATCAGCTGGATGTGACTTTAAATCCGGAAGAGGTAATCAATAAGATAGAGAGCGTCATCACAGATATTGTTGATGCCGGCAAGATCCCTGTAACAATCGGCGGTGAACATTCTATTACGTTTGGTGTTGTTAAGGCATTAAATGCTAAATATAATAATCTCTCGGTATTGCAGTTGGACGCGCATGCAGATCTTCGGCAGGAATATCAGGGGACCATATGGAGTCATGCATGTGTAATGAGGAGGATCTCTGAACTTGGCATCAATATTACACAGGCCGGTATCAGGAGCCTGAGTAAGAAAGAGGCGGAGTACATGGCATCAGCAAAGAATATACATACCTGCTATGCCGCAGACATTAATGAAAGAAACGACTGGATGGAAGATGCGATATCACATTTATCAGAGAATGTTTATATTACAATTGACGTAGATGCATTTGATCCGGCCTATGTCCCGGCAACAGGAACTCCGGAGCCTGGCGGGATGAACTGGTATCAGGTTACAAAGTTCCTGAACCGTGTCTTTCAGAGCAGAAAGATTGTCGGGTTTGACGCCGTGGAACTGTGTCCGCAGCCTGGACAGATAGCATCTGATTTTCTTGTTGCACGGCTTTTATATAAGATGATAGGGTATTCAATAACACAAAAGCATTAATAAGTTGATATAGAAAGGGTAGCATGCATGAGCGCTAAGACAAAAGGGGCCTCTTTAAAAAGTTCACTTGGTGAGGCAGAAAGACATAAATTATTTGTGCCAAAGAAGGTCTTTTTTACAAAAGGTGTCGGGACCCATAAGGAAGAGCTAAGGTCTTTTGAGATTGCCCTTCGCGATGCAAAGATTGAAAAGTGTAACCTGGTACAGGTTTCAAGCATCCTGCCTCCGCAATGTAAGATTGTCTCAATAAACGAAGGGATAAAAGAACTCCTTGCCGGTGCAATCACTTTTGTTGTTATAAGCCGTTGTTCAAGTAATGAACCGCACCGCCTTATTGCTGCATCTGTAGGTTGCGCAATCCCCACAGACAAGAATGCCTACGGATATCTTAGTGAGCACCATGCATATGGTCAGTCTGACAAGATAGCAGGTGATTATGCAGAAGACCTTGCAGCAGCTATGCTCGCATCAACCCTCGGCATAGAATTTGACGAAGATAAAAGCTGGGACCAGAAGAAAGAGGTCTACAGGATCAGCGACCGGATCGTTAAGACAACCAATATAACACAGTCTGCAATAGTGAAAAATAATTTTACGACAGTTATTGCAGCTGCTGTGTTTTTGTTTTAGCTCTTCAGGATTGTCGCGATCAGAGTTTTTAATTCAGACAGATTTGCTGATTTAACGAAGTATGCGTCTGATGCCCAGGTGCCAAAGTCATGCTTATAGTCTTCATATGCACTAATGAAGATTAGCGGGACGTCACTTCGCATTTCCTTTATCTTTCTTGCAAGAGTAATCCCATCCATCCCGGGCATCTTTATGTCAAGGGTTATGAGGTCAGGAGTGTCTTTCCCAATCTTTGAAAGGGCATCTTCACCGCTGACGGCTAAAACAACATTATATCCTTCTTCTTCAAATTCTTCCTTGTAGAGAAGCCTTATATGTTCCTCATCATCCACAACCAGAATTGTCTTTTTCATTTACTGCCCCCTTGTTATCAGTTCTGAGTCAATTTTCAGTTCTTTTTATAATCTATCACAAAGCAAAAAGATTTACCACCGGGATTTAACCTTTTCTGTAACCCCTCGGTGAACGGTGGTATTCTGTCATGCAGAACCCTCATAGCTGTCATCCTGAACTCGTTTCAGGATCTCCTTTTTTACCGGGGAGTTAGCCTCTTCTCAAGGTTATGCATAATCCTTTCCCCGCTCTCACCCCCATCCTTCCATGCATCAAGGCACGACCTGGCAATTACCTTATCCAGGGGCGGTGGATTATAAAGCAGTTTCTTGATGGTAAAGGGATTAAGTGCAATAGGGTTGTAGTTATTGCTCAGGTAACCGTTTTCGATCAGCCGCTTTTCCAAGCCTGTATGGGGCTGGACACCGAGAAAGAATATCACACACTGAACCTGCTCCCTTCCCATAATCTTCACGATGGATTTGTATGAATTAATTGATTCGAGCAGAGTTTCTTCTGTCTCGCCCGGTGCATTTATAGAGTAATTCAGTATTATCTTTCCACGATAACCAGCCTTTTTCAGATACCTGCAGCCCTCATACAGATTCTCAAGTTTAAATCCCATGCTCATCTCATTCAGCACACTCTGCGATCCTGATGTTACCGAGACCTCGAGATCGCCTACACCGGATGAGACCATCAGATCTGCCAGTTCTTGTGTTATAAGGCTCGTACGCACATAACCGCTCCACTCAACAGGGATCCCGCTCTTGATCACACCTTCCAGCAATGCCGTGCAATTCCTGAGCGACTGGCTTCCGGGAATAAACTGGGCGTCGGCAAACCATAACTTTCGTACGTTCCACCTGGAATATAAATAGCTGATCTCCGCTATTATATTTTCCGGGTCCCTGTATCGAACAACAGGGCCCTCAATAAATGAGTAAAGGCAGAACTCGCAATTATACGGACACCCCCTCTTTGTCTGTATACCTATGGTCCCCCCGAAATAAGAGGGTGCCTGCGGAAAAATGGATTCAATATACTGATAGTCTACTCTCATGTCAGATATCAGTACGGGCTCTTTCCCTTTACCTTTAATGACTTTGCCGCCTTTTCTGTACGCAACTCTGTAACCTGTATAGTCCGTCCCGTCTATGAGTGAGACAATAACATCCTCGCCTTCACCGATTACGCCAATTACTCCCTCCGGCAGGCTGGTTATAATCTCATTATGGAAGACACTGAATGCGCCGCCCCCTATGACATGTGTCTTGTCAGGAAATTTCCTGATCGTCTTTTTTATCAGGTAAAGTTTTTCTTTCAGGTGATTTTCATAAGTGAAGACCATGCTTATTCCCCTGATGCCTGCAGATAGTTTCTTGAAGACGTTGGGCGAGTAATAGAAGTTAAAGGCAAGTTCAAGTGAATCATCCTCACCATGCGGGGCATAAATCTGAACATCACGCCACGAGAAGGCAATAATATCAGGCTTGAACTCTTCAACCGTACCAGTTATCGCCTTCAGGCGGTCACCCTTATCTATCAGTGAGAGGTCTAACATCCTCTGTTGAACATTCGGGCGTTTCTGATGAACGTAGCTGGCAAGCGAGGTAGGTCCTGCCGGATACACCTTCTTGCATGGGAGCCATATATATAAAATTGATTTATTGCCCATTTTAATTACGAGAGTTGACGGACTTAAATAGGGACAGCGCCTATTTATTTAACTCTGATAGTGCCTGCAAATAAATAGGCGCTGTCCCTATTTAAGTCTCCTATTTAACGCCTACATGTACAGCCACAATGCCGCCAGACAAGGTATTATAAGATACATTTGAGAAACCAACTCGTAACATCAGCCTGCGGAGGTCTTCCGCCGGAGGGAATTTTCGTATGGAGTCAGGAAGGTAGTCATAAATGCCCGTCTTGTCCTTCGATATTATGGTCCCTATTGCCGGTAAAAGGGTAAATGAATAAAAATCATAAATAGACCTGAAGAATGGACTTGCCGGCTGCGTAAATTCGAGGCATACAACCCTTCCTCCTGGTTTTGCAACCCGTAACATCTCTGCAAATGCCTTTTCAAGGTATGTCACATTCCTGACGCCGAATCCAACGGTTACTGCATCAAACTTATTATCCCCAAATTGAATTGACTCTGCATTCCCGATGACACAACTGATTATCCCCTCCAAACCCTGTTCAAGGACTTTGCTCTTTCCAACTCTCAACATATCAGGATTAAGGTCAGAGGCTACGACACGTCCCGATGGGCCGACCTTTTTTGCCAGCAGGATTGCCATATCTGCCGTGCCTGAGCAGACATCAAGCACACTATCCCCCTTCTTAACGCCGGTCTGTTCTATAGTAAAACGTTTCCAGGAATGATGCTGGCCGAGGCTGAGGACTGTGTTGTTAATGTCATACTTTTTTGCTGCAGAAGAGAACATCCTCTGCACCATCTGTTCTTTATTCATATGGGAAATACCCCCTTTTTGTTTACTCGAAAATCCAGATTCAAATCCCCCCTGCCCCCCTTTTCTAAAGTGGGGGAACTAATTTCCCCCTTTGAAAAAGGGGGAGTAAGGGGGATTTTTCATTCCTCTTTTTGAGCCCTGGCTCATGAGGCGATTCTTTAAGCTTTAGCTGATTATAATATGAAATTAATCACTTGACAATCACCTTCCTTCTGCCATACTATAAGCCCGTGAAAACTGCTAATCCTGTAAATACGAGTGTTAGTATGGAAGAGGTGTGGGATCTGTGCAGGGGAGACCTGCAATTGGTGGAAGAGCAGATCCACGCAGACCTCAAATCCAATCTATCACTGATAAGTGTTATGGGATCTCACCTCATAAACAGCGGCGGGAAGCGCTTCAGACCATTACTTATGATCCTCACATCGAGGCTTGCCGGATACACCGGAAAATCCCATACGGAACTTGCAAGTGTCATCGAACTTATCCATGCAGCCACGCTCTTCCATGATGATGTAATAGATGAGGCATCCACACGCCGGGGGAACAAGACCGCGAGGATGTTGTGGGGAAATCAGGCAAGCATTCTGGTAGGTGATTATCTGTATGCAAAGGCCCAGTGTAAGATCGTGTCTTTCCATAACCATGACTTAAATGAAACGGTTACTGAGGCAACCCGGAAGATGGCAAAGGGTGAACTTGCCCAGTTGGCTTTTAATGGAGACATCCGTATAACAGAAGAAGACTACCTTGAGATAATAGGAAACAAGACTGCCTCATTAATGGCAGCTACCTGTCGTATAGGGGCAATCCTTGGTGAATGTAGTGCTGAACAGAGGGATGATTTTGAGTCATTCGGATGGAATATCGGAATGGCATTTCAGCTTTCGGATGATACCCTTGATTATATAGCCAATAAAACCAAGCTTGGTAAGTCGGTTGGTAAAGACCTTGAGGAAGGCAAGATTACACTGCCGCTTCTGGCCCTTTTAAAGAAATGCAGTCAGAGTGATGCAGAAAAAATAGAAAGGATTATTTCCCTCTCTGAGTTTACAGAAGAAAACCTTAATTATATCCTGAATCTGATGAAGGAATACGGGGTTATTGGATACTCTCAGGATATGGCGAGGTCTTATATTGAGAAGGCGAAAAAGAGTTTGCCGATGTTTGAGGATACCATCCCCTTACAGGCATTGCTTACCGTAGCGGACTATGTTGTAAAGCGGGAATTATAACCAAAAATATAAAAATGGAACATGCGCATCACCCACTTGTGGAATTGGCAAGAGAGGCTATAAAGAAGTATCTTGAAAACAGAGAGATACTGAAAATACCGGAGAGTTTGACAAGTGAGATGAAGGAACAGCAGGGTGTCTTTGTTTCTCTAAAAATGCACGGTATGCTGAGAGGTTGTATAGGTACCTTTGAACCTTCAACATCATGTGTCGCAGAAGAGGTTATTCATAATGCTGTAAGCTCTGCAACAAGAGATCCGAGATTTATGCCGGTGACGCTGTCTGATCTGAAAGATATATCCATATCAGTAGATGTACTTACATCGCCTGAACCTGTGAAATCGGTAAGTGATCTTGACCCGGGCAGGTATGGAGTAATTGTGAAATCCGGATACAGACGCGGGTTGCTGCTCCCTGATATAGAGGGAGTGGATACTGTAGAAGAGCAGTTAGCGATAGCTAAACGGAAGGCTGGTATCGGGGTCAGTGAACCTGTTGACCTCCTCAGATTTGAGGTAAAAAGATATAAATAGGAGAAACGAGCATGGCTGACATTATCCCATTCAATGGCATTCGGTATAACAGGGAAAAGATAAAAGACCCTAACCTTGTAATGACGCCACCATACGATATCATCTCACCTGCCCAGCAGGAGATGTACTACAACAGAGATGAATACAACATGATTAAGCTTGACCTCGTTAAAGAATTCCCAACCGACACAGAGCAGGATAACCGGTACACGAGGGCCTCAAATACATTTTCCCAGTGGTTATCAAACAGGGTGTTGGTCGGAGAGGAAAAACCTTCTATATACTTTTATGAGGTCTCATACACAAAGTATGGTCCTGAAAAAACGATGAAGGGTTTTATCTCACTCTGCCGCCTTGAGGAATTCGGAAAAGGCAAGGTAGTGCCGCACGAATATACACTATCAAAACCCAAATCAGACCGCCTTAATCTGCTAAGATCATGCAAGGCCAACTTCAGTCTCATCTTTTCACTATAATCATCCCCGGAAGGCAAGATCAACAAGACTATTGAGGGAAGTTTAAAGGACTCCGCCCCGGATACAGACGTTGTGGATGACAATGGCGACAGGCACAGGCTCTGGGTAGTAAGCGACCCTGCAATAATTGAGGCGGTTCAGAACAGCATGAAAGAGAAGACCGTCTATATAGCCGACGGCCATCACCGCTATGAGGCATCATTTAATTACAGAAATGAGGCGAGGCAGAAAGGCGGGGAAGGCGCTTACGACTATATTATGATGTTCTTTGCCAATATGGATGAACCGGGGCTTACAGTACTTCCTACCCACCGTCTCATCTTTGGTGTTCCTGAAGATAATATGTATATTTTATATGATAGTCTTAAAAAGTACTTCCGTATAAGAGATTTTGAGTTTACCAACGGCAATGAATCGGGAGCAAGGAAACAGCTGCTCGAAGAATTGAAGAAGGCCGGTCCTCAGGACCACTTCCTGGGTATGTTTATAAAGGGAGAGAATAAATACTCACTTCTTGAGCTTAAAGGTGAAGATATATTACTGGATATAAAAACTGATAAACCTTTATCATGGAGACGCCTCGACGTATCAATCCTTCAAAGCCTTATCCTTCAGGATATCCTTGGTTTCAGCGAAGAGAGCATAAGCAGGCAGGAAAATCTCTGCTATGTGAAAGACTTTGACGAATCTATCAGGAAGGTCCGGGATGAAGAGTATCAGGCGGCATTTCTCCTGAATGCTACCAGGATAGAAGAGATCAGGGATGTTACTGAAACAGGGGAGCGTATGCCGCAGAAATCCACATACTTCTACCCGAAATGCCTGACCGGACTTGTAATTAACAAATTCTAATTCTAATAGGTTGTCATTCCCGCATGGTTTTAGCGGGAATCTGGTGTTTTAATTTCCTAAACCACATGCTAATTTTCGTCAACGGTTCACTCGTTCCAGAGGATGAGGCAAAGGTCTCTGTCCTTGACCGCGGATTCCTGTATGGAGACGGTGTCTTTGAAACCCTCAGGGCATATTCGGGGAAGATTTTTCGGCTCAGTGACCATCTAAACAGACTTTTCTGCTCTGCGAACGCGCTCCGCCTTAAGACTCCATTCACGGAGAACTATCTTGAAGAAGCGCTCTATCAGACACTCAGGGGAAATAACCATACAGACGCCTATTTAAGGCTGACAATAACCAGAGGCGTGTCTGCCCCGGGCCTCGATACAGAAGGGTGCTTAAACCCCACCCTGACGATCGTATCGAGGGAGTTCAGCGGGTATCCGGACGACCTGTATAGCTCTGGAATAAAGGCAGCCGTCGTAAGTACAAGGCGTATACCCCCTGAGGCCTTAAATCCGGAGATAAAATCGCTGAACTTCCTTAACAATATTATGGCAAGGATGGAGGCAAGAGAGGCTGGCGCCTCCGAAGCGTTCATGCTCAGCACAGAAGGTTATGTAGCTGAAGGGACTGTCAGCAACATCTTTATAGTGAAGGAAGGCGCTGTTAAAACCGCGCCAACCAGCGTTGGCATACTTAACGGCGTTACGAGGTCTCTGGTGATTGGCATCGCGCAGGAAAACAATATCCCATTATCAGAACAGCCATTCCAGCCTGATGAGCTTTATTACGCTGATGAGTGCTTTGTCACAAGTACACTCTACGAGGTAATGCCGGTAACATCAATAAATAACAAACTTGTGGGTACGGGATTCCCCGGGATGCTTACTCAGACATTGCTCGATTTGTTTCAGAAAATCAAATAAACCCTCATTGACCGCTGTCTCACAATCGTTTCAGTGACGATTCAGTGTCTCCCTGCAGTACATCCCGGAACAAGTTCAGATGCACATACCACAACATATTGTTTCACTGCAGAGCGTGCCTATATTTTAGGCAACAACGTGTTTTTCAATGGGTTATGCATCCTCCGGCTGGAAATACGGAAGGGTTGTCATGGGTTTTCCACATTTATGTGAATAGCGTGGATTTACCTGCTATGACAACAGGTTACAAATTGACTCGTGAGCATAAGCCATGCTCAGAGACTACAACATGTTGTAACTTTATTGAAATCATTTCTGCATCTTCTCAACTGAAACCTCAGGTGCTCCTGTGACCTTCTCAAGCTTGACCTTGGAAATTCGCTTTCCCTCTATATCTACTATGGTAATCTTATAGTCCCCATATTTCACTATCTCCCCGCCTCTCGGTATCTTCTGCAGCTGAGATAAAACGAGTCCCGCAATTGTTTCATAATCCTCGGACTCTTCTATGGCTAACTTGTGCTGATCAATCAAATCACGGATCTGGAGAGAGGCATCAATGATCATTGACCCATCCTTCATAATCTTAACTGGTCTGTCATCATAATCGTATTCATCCTCGATCTCACCTACGATCTCCTCAATAATATCCTCCATAGTCACAAGTCCCTCAGCATTTCCGTACTCGTTGATGACTATGGCCATATGCATCCTGCGGCGCTGTAATTCTTTCAACAGTGTATCTATTTTTTTTGTCGCGGGGACAAAATAGACAGGTCTGAGGAGGTCTTTCAGTTGAATGTCCTGAAGTTTGTCCCGGATGTCAAGGAGGTCTTTTTCATAAAGGACACCCTTGATATTATCTATACTTCCGTCATACACAGGAAACCTTGAAAAACCGCACTCAATAACAGTATTCACAACGTTCACCAGCGGGGTCTCGATGGCGATAGCCTTAATCTTGGGTCTGGGAACCATTATCTCTTTTGCTGTGGTAGTAACAAACTCGAATACGCTGTGAATCAACTCCTGTTCAGATTTTTCGAATATTCCCTTTTCTCCACCCTCTTTAAGTAAAAGCTTGATCTCTTCTTCAGTTACAAAAGAACCTTCAGGCGACGGCATCTTGCCGAATGGTTTGAGAAACAGATTAGTTGACTTGGTAAGTATCCGGACAAGAATGAAAGAAATTCTGGACAGACTCTGAATTGGTTTGCCGACAAATAAGGCAATAGGTTCTGAGAATCTCAGCGCAAGTGATTTCGGTACAAGCTCCCCTAAGATCAGGGAAAGGTAGGAGATTACAGCTACTACAATGGCGATAGAAATCGGTTCGCTCCACTCACTTACAAAACCGATGGGTGCATATTGCAACAGTGGTTTTATAACTGCAATTGCCGTAGCGCCGCCGATTGCTCCGGCAAGCATGCTTACTATAGTAATGCCGACCTGAACCGTGGCAAGAAACTTGTCTGGTTCACTCTGCAGATTATGTACCACCTCAGCCCGTTTGCTGCCGCTATCCATTAAATGTCTGATGCGGCTCTTTCTTGCTGATATTATGGCTATCTCAGAGCAGGCGAAAAAACCGTTGGCAAGGATCAAAACGAGGATTAGAACTACTTCAATCCAGAAATCACCCATACATTATATAATAACACAATTTGACAATTAAATAAATCCGGTCTATAGGCGGCTTAACTTCTCAATGTCAGCTTCCCGTCCAAGGAATACAAGGACATCATCGGCCATTACAACATCGTCTCCGGCAGGGGCAACATTTACAGACTCTTTCACTACATTATTTCCCCTCTGCATCTCTGTCGTTCGCCTCTTAATGGCAATTATGTTAACCTTGTGAAGCGTCCGTATATTGGTATCTTTAAGCTTCTTACCCACAAAAGAGCGGGGGGCCGGGATCTCACTTATACAATACTCAGGGGAGAGAAAGAGGCTGTCTATTATATTCGGAGTTACAATATGGGTTGCAACGCGGATCGCCATATCACGCTCCGGATATACGACCTGTGTAGCGCCAAGCTTTTCAAGGATCTTTATATGCAGTGGTGTGACTGCCTTCGCTATTATTTCTTTAACCCCGAGTTCCTTCAGGGCCATAACTATAAGGACACTTGCCTCAACGTCTTCTCCTATGCTGACGATAGAGACATCCATGTTCTGCACACCAAGCTCTTTCAGCGTCCGGATATCGGTGGCGTCGCACTGCACGGCATGTGTTGCATGTTCGGTAATTGCCTTTACATTATCTTCATTTATGTCCATAGCCAGGATCTCACAACCCTTCCTGGCAAGTGTTTCCACCACACTCGACCCAAACCTTCCCAAACCTATCACAACAACCTGTATCGCCATTTTAAGTCTGCCTTCCTCAGGTTAACATGTTTAGAATCAACTATCCTATTATGATCTTGCCTTCCGGATACCTGTACTTCTGCGGATACGTCCCCTTTACAATTGCAATACTCAATAACAATGGACCGAGACGGCCTGTATACATGGTAATAGCGATGATAACCTTTCCTGCTGTTGAAAACATGCCGGAGAGGCTAAGTACACCGCCATCGCCTGTAGAAAGACCGACAGTGCCGAATGCAGATGCGACCTCAAACAACGTTTTCATTAAACTCATGTTCTCTGTCAAAAGCAATAAAGTGGTGGAGATTATTATGATTACCGTAACCAGAGTTGTCAAGAGAAATGCCTTGGCCACAAGCTCAACAGAGATCCTCCTGCGAAAAATAGTGTTATCCTGCTTTCCCCGGACTGCAGACCACAATGAGACCATCATTATTGCAAATGTGGTCGTCTTGATCCCTCCCCCTGTACTTCCGGGCGAAGCTCCTATTACCATAAGGACTATCAGAACAAAAAGGGAATCAACGGCCATTGAACCGATATCTACAGTATTAAATCCTGCTGTCCTGGCGCTTACTGAATGAAACAGAGATATTAATATCCTGTCGCCGAGCGAAGCGCCATGCATTGTATTTGAAGGACCATAACCTTCGAATAAGAATAACAGGCCGGCGCCGCCTAATATCAGGAGGAAGGTGGTTGCCAGTGTAAGTTTTGTGTGCAGAGAGAGGTTGTGTATCTCTTTCTTCATGTATCTGTACAAATCGCTGAAAATGATGAATCCTATTCCACCAAGTATAATATTTGCCATTATAACGGTATTTATAACAATATCACCTCTGTACCCGACTAGATTATCTGAAAAAAGGGAAAATCCTGCATTATTGAAAGATGTAATAGAGTGAAAAATCCCAAGGTATAGAGCCTTTAAATATGAAAAGTCACGGGAAAACCTGATCGTAAGGAGCAGGGCAGCGAGTCCTTCTATCGCAAGTGTTAAGAACAAAACTCCCCTGGTAAAACGAACAAGTCCTTCCATGGAAAGAACATTCAGACTCTCTCTCATTATAAGCCTTTCTGCCAGGCCGATGCGTTTTCCAACAATAAGGTAGATTACACTTGCTGATGTCATATACCCAAGACCGCCGATCTGCACAAGCAGCATTATGACAATCTGTCCAAAGATTGAGAAGTCTACCGGGGTATCCTTGACTATCAGGCCTGTAACGCAGACCGATGAAACTGACGTAAAAAAAGCATCGAGTAATCCGATACTTCTCCCATTGGAGGCTGAAAATGGGAGGGCAAGGAATATAGTACCAACTAATATGAGCGCAAAAAAGCCTCCAGCCAGTACTTGAGACGGCGTCCAGTTCTTAAAAGGGCTCTTCATTTGGGGCAGCAATTATACTATAGAAGATATGTCTGTGAGTCAAGGTTAAATAGAGGGTTAATTAACCCCGTCCCTAATTAACCCCTAACCGCAGTTGACTATGTAAAGTCAACATGTTAATTATTGCATATGTCTGATAACATCGTCAAAGGAAAGAGCCTGGCTGCATTTGCTTCTGACATTGCCGATGGGTATTTATATCTTAACCCGCTTATCCTTAAGGATTTTCCAACAGTAATTTACAAGGAATTGTACAACCAGATGCTCAAGCTGCAGACCGCAATACGTATAGAAAAGTTCCCTTCACACGACCAAACAGCCATTCGCAGCAGGAACATGAGGCTTCAGCGCCTTCACCAGGCAATTGTTGTCCTGCAAAATACAGCAAGGGTAAAAAAGGTAATCCTGTAACAGAAACCGACCCCTTTTTCTTGACAATGAAGGGTGATATGTGTAAGTTAGGAAGGCGGTATGGTCCAATGAAGCGCGGGTTGGCGGGATTGATATTATGACCCATAAACTCAGGAGAATTTAATGAAAAACAGATTTGCATTCTTTAGCATCTTTATCTGTGTCTTGCTTCTATCGCTGACCTCCATTAACAGTTGTTCCAAAAAAGAGACGACAATCAGGATTGGGGTCGTTGGTCCTATGACCGGAGACCAGAGCAAGATGGGCTTAGATGTCAAAAATGGAGTTGAACTGGCAGTAAAAGAGTGGAATCAAAAAGGCGGCGTACTCGGTAAAAAGATCGAACTGCTTGTTGAGGATGACCAGCATGATCCCAAGCAGGCCGTTGCAGTTGCCAACAAGCTGGTTAATTCTGGTGTAGCTGGTGTCATAGGACACTTTAACAGCAGCGCTTCAATACCTGCGTCTGCAGTATATAACAAATCAAAAGTACCCATGATTACTCCTGCATCAACTAACCCTCAGTTAACAGAACAGGGTTTTGAGTACGTTTTCCGGGTCTGCGGCAGGGATGACCAGCAGGGACTTGTAGCGGCTATCTTTGTGTCAGATGTCCTTAAGCTTAAAAAAGTTGCAGTGATACATGATAAAACCACATATGGTCAGGGTCTCGCAGATGAGTTTAAAAAGTCCCTCGGGGATAAAGTTGAGACTGTTTATTATACCGGAATCATCCAGGGGGATAAGGACTTCAGGTCTGTCCTCACTGCTATGAAGGGTAAGAAGCCTGAGTTGCTCTATTTCGGGGGTATATATCCTGAGGGCGGGCTAATGATTAAACAGGCCAGAGAGCTTGGTATCAACATCCCATTTATGAGCGGAGACGGAGTTATAGACCAGAAATTCATAGAAATTGCGGGACCGGCAGCTGAAGGGAGTTACCTGACATTCAGTCCTGACCCTGTCAATATAGAAAGCGCAAAAAACTTTCTCAGCTCGTATAAATCAGCTTATGGTGCAGCAGGTCCTTACTCTATTTATGCATATGATGCGGCGAACATCCTGCTCCAGGCTATTGCAGAGACACAGGGAGTTGATGGTGCAAAGATCAGTGAGGCGATACATAATATGAAACACTCGGGGGCGCTTGGTGAGCTTCAGTGGGATGTAAAAGGTGATGTCCTGAGATCTCCGTACATTGTATGGATGACAAAGAACGGAACATTTGAAGAGTATTGGAAACCGTCGGAGACAGCACATTAACAAATGTTGATTCAGCAGCTGATCAACGGCATCACCCTCGGTGCTGTCTATGCCCTGATTGCCCTCGGCTACACAATGGTTTACGGGATACTTGAGCTTATCAACTTTGCCCACGGTGAGATATATATGCTTGGGGCATATATAGCGATAATAACCTTATCGTTTCTTACAATTTCGGGGATAACCTCTGCGAACCTCCTGCTTTCCCTTATTATTGCAGGTATAGTGGCCATTATATACTGCGGGGCGTATGGACTTACACTGGAAAAGGTCGCATACCGTCCTCTCAGACATGCCCCGAGATTAGCCCCTTTGATTTCTGCTATTGGAATGTCAATATTTCTTCAGAATTATGTAATGCTGAGTCAGGGCTCAGCAGATAAGATATTTCCTCAAATCTTCCCTGAAGGTAACATAACCATCGCAAACTCAACTCTCACATATATCCAGTGTTTCATTATAATATCCTCAGTGGTATTAATGGTTGCTCTTCAGACCTTTATAAAAAAGACACGGATTGGAAAGGCAATGCGGGCAACAGCCCAGGACAAAAAGATGGCATCCCTCCTTGGCATAGACATAGATACAGTGATCGTTGTTACCTTTATAACAGGGTCTGTCCTGGCTGCGGCAGCTGGCGTCATGGTTGCCATGTACTATGGTCTTATTAACTTCTACATGGGATATGTAGCCGGCATAAAGGCATTTACTGCAGCAGTCCTCGGAGGAATAGGCAATATACAGGGGGCAGTACTTGGAGGGTTTATTCTCGGCATATTGGAAAGCATGGGGGCAGCATATATATCAAGTGAATATAAGGATGCCTTTGCATTTATTGTCCTCATCCTGATCCTTATCTTCAAACCAACTGGCCTGCTGGGAGAACGTATCCCTGAGAAGGTTTAAAAAGAAGGGTAATAGTGGGCATTTAGTGTGACAAATTATAAGAGAGTCCTGATAATACCTGTATGGTCTGCCTTCCTCATGCTGCCGTTCATGGGAATGATAAAATCGGCAATGGGCGGGGGCATTATTCTTGCCGGGTTTTTACTGTTTTCATTAATTAATAACTACGTGCAATCTGAGGGCGGCAGACGGGCGTCATCCGGTATTCAGATGCGAAAAGACCGCATCCATTCGGTTTTCAATAAACCGCACATAAAAAAAGGTGTTATCGTGCTTGTGTTGTTACTGCTGATAGTTTTACCATTCTTCATGAATAACTACTATGTAGATGTGCTGACAATAGCCGGGATATACACATTACTTGCCCTTGGGCTGAATATAGTTGTAGGCCTTGCCGGACTTCTTGACCTTGGATATATTGCCTTTTATGCCGTCGGCGCATATTCATACGGCATCCTCAATACAGAATTCGGAATCGCTTTCTGGCCGGCATTGCTGATAGGAGCAGTACTGGCTGCTTTATTCGGAACGATGCTCGGGGTTATCACACTCCGGCTAAGGGGAGACTATCTTGCCATAGTGACACTTGGCTTCCTGATGATAGTTCACCTGGTGCTAAACAATTGGGACGGACTTACGAATGGCCCTAATGGAATACTTGGAATTGAGTCTCCTTCGATTGGAGGCTTTACATTAACCAGCCCCATGCACTATTATTTCTTAATCCTGATACTCGCCGGTGTGGCAGTCTTTGTAATACACCGCATAAATAATTCACGGACAGGACGTGCGTGGATAGCTATGAGAGAAGATGAGATCGCTGCATCAGCAATGGGGATAAATGTAACATATATGAAGATACTGGCCTTTGCCCTGGGTGCATCCCTTGCTGGTGTCGCTGGTGTTTTTTTTGCGGGCAGATACGCATTTATATCCCCCGAGAGTTTCACCTTTTTTGAAACCGTATTAGTGCTTTCAATGGTTGTCCTTGGTGGAATGGGGAGTATAATAGGTGTTATAATAGGCGTTGCATTGCTTATCATACTGCCTGAGATATTCCGGGGATTCAATGATTATCGTATGCTTGTCTTTGGAGGCGCCATGGTGTTTATGATGATCTTCAGACCACAGGGGTTGATAGGTAATCCAAGAAGAAAGATAGAGTTAATGCCGATAAAAGAAAGGATCTGAGGTTAACGATATGGACTGCAGAACAAAAATAGTGGCAACCCTGGGTCCGGCAAGCAATACTGTTGAAATAATAGAACAGCTTATCAGGGCAGGAATGGACATTGCGCGTCTCAACTTTTCTCATGGCACTACAGAAGATCACCGCCGTCTGATTTCAAATGTACACACTGCTTCTAAAAAGGCAGGAAGAGACATCGGTATACTGCTGGACTTACAGGGCCCCAAGATACGTATAGGCAGACTGGAGAAAGACTCGATTTTTCTGGAGGAAGGAGAGCAGTTTACTATTACCACAAGGGATATAACAGGAAATGAACGGGAGGTATCTACTGATTATATCCCGCTCCCTAAGGAGTTATCGGTCGGGTCCCACATCCTGCTGGATGACGGACTCCTCGAGCTTGAGGTCTTAAAGACAAGCGAAACGGATATACTATGCAAAATCATCAGAGGCGGCAGGTTAACAGAGAAGAAGGGGATCAATGTCCCGGGGGCACAGCTTTCCGTACCAAGCCTTTCGGAGAAGGACAAGGATGACCTCCTGACAGGGATACGGGAGGGAGTGGATTATGTCGCGATCTCATTTATCAGGTCTGCTGATGATGTCAAATCAGTGAAAGATATTGTAAAAAGAGAAGGTGCATCAATACCTGTTATTGCCAAGATTGAAAAACCAGAGGCAGTTGACAAACTGGATGAAATATTAAAGGTAGCAGATGCGATCATGGTGGCGAGAGGAGACCTGGGGGTCGAACTCCCTCCGGAAGAGGTCCCTATCATACAGAAAGAGATTATCAGACGATGCAATAAGGAAGGTGTTCCGGTCATAACCGCAACACAGATGCTTGAGTCAATGATACATCATCCGAGACCTACAAGGGCTGAGGCATCTGATGTCGCCAATGCCGTAATAGACGGAACAGACGCCATAATGCTGTCTGGAGAGACAGCCGTAGGGAAATATCCGGTTGAAGCAGTCTCAATGATGAACAGGATAGCGATCGCCACTGAAACGCGTCTTCTTAAAACCCTGAAGACAGCGCCTGAGGAGATCAAGGTATGGGGTGACGCTGAACATGCAATCGCCCATGCAGTCTACTTTACCGCCATGGATATAAATGCGACTGCTATTGTAGCCTTTACCAGGTCCGGAGGGACTGCCCGTATCATATCTAAATACAGGCCTGCCATACCTATAATTGGAGTAACTCACAACTCACCCATCCTTAAGCGGTTTTCTCTCTATTGGGGTGTCTGCGGCGTACTTGTAGAGTTGAAAGAAAGTACAGATGCAATGATTTTCGGCGTGGAGCAGAAGCTCCTGGAAACAGGTCTTGCAAAACATGGCGACACGGTAATAATTACTTTGGGTGTACCCTGGGGCGTAGCTGGTTCAACTAATACACTAATGATACATCAGATAAGGTAGGTGATAATGCCTGCCGTCAATAAAAAATGACTAAAAAAAGATTAATCATCCCCTTATTTTTAATAGTCATAATAATAGCGGTGATCCTGCTGTATAGCTGGCGGTATAAGCTCAACAATCCTCATGCGCCTGTTGAAGCCACCGGCATTATTGAGACTATCGAGGTTGATGTAAGCCCGGAGATTCAGGAAAAGATCGAATGGCTTTGTTGCGAAGAAGGGATTGAAGTAAAAAGGGGAGATCTACTGGTTAGATTGTCTGACAGAAAACTCGCAGCAAGGGTTAATGAAGGACGGGCTTTGCTGACCGGTGCAGTTGCAAGACTCGAAGAAGCCAGGGCAAATCTGGAGAATTCAAAGGCACGGGTTGAAAGTGCCAGGGCAGTGGTGCAGGCGGCGCAATCGGAGATTGACAGGAGCAGGGCATTGAATGAGGATGCGAGGGGAAACTTCAATCGCATTTCTGAACTGTTTAAAGACGGTTATACCACAAAGAAGGATATGGATACCGCAAAAGCTGCATTTGATGCAGCAACGGCTCAGATGAGTGCTGCTGAATCAAAGAAGGCAAGTGAGGAGGCATCTGTTTCAACTGCGATGGCAGGAGTTAAAAGCGCTGAGGCCCAGGTGTCCTCGGCAAAGGCCGCAATAGAAGAGGCCAGGGCAGGGCTTAAGCTGTCAGAAACGCTGTTTAAGGATTCCGTAATTACATCCCCTGTTAATGGAGTAATAACATACAAGGCATTTGAAATAGGAGAAACCGCCATACCTGGAAAGGCCATTTACACCATTCATGATATGCAAAAGATATGGGCAAGGGTTGATGTGGAGGAAACCGACGTCGGCAGGATTAGGCTTAATGGGAAGGCAGTCATCAGTTCAAATGCACTGCCAGATAAAAGATTTGACGGCGAGGTAACTGAGATCGGCAGAGAGGCAGCTTTCGCAACGCAGCGAGATGTGTCAAGGGGAAGGCAGGACATAAAGACATTTCGGGTTAAGGTTGGGGTAAAAAAGCCTGACGGTCTCTTGAAACCGGGAATGACGGTAGTTGTGAAGTTTCTGCCATAAGGATGATGAAGGCAATAGAAGTAACTGACGTAGTCAAGAAATTCGGGAGCATTACTGCCCTGGAGAGCGTCTCCTTTTCCATTGACGTAGGCGAGTTCTTCGGACTCCTGGGCCCAAACGGCGCAGGAAAGACAACCCTCATAAGGATCCTTACAACCCTTATGAAACCAACTTCAGGCAAGGCATATGTTCTCGGCAAAGATGTAGTGAGAGAAAAAGGCGCTGTCAGAAAGTTAATCGGTGTAGTGCCTCAAGCGATGACCAGTGATTTAGACCTCACCGGCCTGGAAAACCTCGACATATATGCAAGGTTCTACAATATGCCGCGGAAGGAAAGAACCGGGAGGATCAACTATCTCCTTGATCTGGTAGGGTTGAAGGAGCGTATGAACGACCTTGTAGCTACATACTCAGGGGGTATGAGGAGAAGGCTTGAGATAGCAAAAGGGCTTGTTCACAAACCATCAATACTTATTCTTGATGAACCCACAATAGGGTTGGATCCC
The DNA here is from genome assembly GCA_020846775.1 of Nitrospirota bacterium. Classification (NCBI taxonomy): domain Bacteria; kingdom Pseudomonadati; phylum Nitrospirota; species Nitrospirota bacterium. The sequence goes on along the minus strand of JADLDG010000038.1, from coordinate 3,105 downwards.
CAAAGCAGGCATGTCGTGTGGGAACTCCTCAGGAAATTCCGGAGTGAAGATAACCTCACTGTTCTCCTTACGACTCATTACATGGAAGAGGCAGAGCTGCTTTGCGAACGTATAGCCATTATAGACATTGGGAAAATAGCCGCCATTGATACCATAGCTGGACTTAAAAACCAGCTGCCGGACAAGGATATAGTAGAGATTACTGTAACAGGCATTACCAGCTCAAAGGCGATAGATGAGGTAAAGACGCTCGGTTTTGTGCATTCTGCAGTCGCCACTGAAAGTTCACTTAGAATATCGGTGGATAACGGCGCTCAGGCTATCCCGATACTTGTAAGCAAAGTTGAGGATGCCGGCGGCAAGGTTATAACGGTAATTCTAAAACAGCAGACGTTAGAAGATGTGTTTATCCACTACACAGGTAAACCCATCAGGGAAGAAGAGGCCAAAAAGGTGAGCTTCTTTATCGGCGCAGGTGTCCCTCAGAAATGGGGGAGGTAGGTGTTAAAATTGATTCCATTACTTGCAGTTGTTGAAAGAGACCTGAGAAGGTTTACACGTAATCCACTGGTTGTACTGTCAAGCATACTGATGCCCATCCTGTATCTCGTAATCCTCGGGAACTCCTTCCAGGGTGAATTAAAAAACATACCGCTCGCCTACGTAGACATGGACAACGGGCCATATGCAAGACGGGTAACTGAACTTCTGCAGGCGATAGGAGCCGGTCCACGAACCATTCAGGTAACTAAAGAAGCGGATCAGGGGAAAGCCTTGAAGGGTATAAAAGACGGCAGATACAAGGGGGTACTTATCCTGCCATCAGATTTCAGCAGGAATATCATTAATGGTAATGAAAGCGAGATAGGGCTATTCCTTGATAATACAGAGACGATTGCAGCCGAGACATTGCGCTCTGCGATCACGGCTGCCGCATCAAGTATTAATGTTAAATTTATTCCGGTCAGGGAAAAGAGGGATCAGGTCGTTATAAGGAATATTGAGATATACAGGAAGGTTGACTACGACCAGAGTCTAATCCCTGGGGTTGTAATAATGTCCATATTTCTTGGCACTATTACAACCGGGGTTTTCAATACAGTAATGGATAAATTCCTCGGGATTGAGGAAAGCTACCTTCTCACACCTCTTACGAAGCGGGATATTGTTATAGGACTGGTCACAAGCGGTTTAATCATTACAACGGCCATTGCGACCCTCGTACTTTTTTTCAGCGCACTGATTTCAGGGATCTATATATGGAAGACCCTGACAGTTTTCTCTTTTCTTTCCATATTGCTTGTTATCATTCTGACAACCCTTGGACTTCTCGGCATGATGTTCGTAATACTCGGCCGGGCAAACCACCCCCGTATTGTAGGTGTTTTCGCCGGGTTCCTGAATGTCATCTTTTTCTTCCCAAGCGGCGCCATATATCCGGTGGAGAGTTTTCCGGAATGGCTTAAGGCATTTGCCAGGGTAAATCCGGAGACCTACTCTGTTCATGCCATAAAGGCACTCCTGTTTAAAGGTGTGAGTATCAGGGGAATAGAGATGGATTTTATCTACCTTGCAGCCTTTGCATTTACAACAATGACGATTGCTACACTGATATATAAACGGGAATTATAGAACTTTGAAACGTATCCTGTTCCTTAGAGTCCTGCTGGTGATCTGTTTAATGCCGGTACTGCTTCTCAGCAGCTGTGATACCAGAACTCACATCTACAAACGCTCCCAACTCCTCATGGGCACTATCGTAGATATTACAGTTGCGGCAAAAAATGAGCAGACAGCTGATAGGGCAATCTCGGCGGCATTCAAAGAGATCAGCCGGCTTGAGAACATTATGAGCACATACAAACCGGAATCGGATATCTCAAAGGTTAATGCTGCCGCCGGGCTGCATCCTGTAAAAGTTCACAAAGACCTTATTCTGGCAGTAAAAAAGTCGCTTGAATTTGCAGATCTTTCAGGAGGCGCCTTTAATATTGCTGTCGGTCCGGCAATAGACCTGTGGAATGTTACTGAGTCAGAAGACATACCGACACCTGCTGAATTAGATGCTATAAGGTCATTGATTGATTATAGAAATGTAATAGTAAATGAGAACGATGGAACGATCTTTCTTAAGAAAAAAAGGATGCGGATAAACCTGGGCGGAATTGGAAAGGGGATAGCCGCTGATTATGCACATGATATCCTGGAAAAACATGGCATCAGCTCAGGCATAATAGCTGTCGCCGGAGACCTGCATGCAATAGGGGAGAGGCCTGATGGCAGCAAATGGACCATAGGCATCACACACCCCAGGAAAAAGGATAGCGCCATTGCCAAAGTCCATCTCAAAGACATGTCAATATCTACATCAGGAGATTATGAGAGGTATTTTATAAAGGATGGTGTCCGTTACCATCATATCCTGTCTCCTGAGACGCTATATCCTTCCCGCGGATTTCAAAGTGTATCAGTCCTGGCCAAAGATTCCACAACTACAGATGCCTTATCAACCGCTATCTTTGCAATGGGACCCGAGAGCGGCATTAGACTCTTAGAGAAGCTTGATGGAGTGGAGGCGGTCATAGTGCGTGATGACGGCAGCATCTGGATGTCACCCGGACTCAAGGATAATCGAGAGATAGATATCGAGGTTATCCAGTAATTTAAATCTTACTGATTATATCTCTTGAAATTATAAGCGACTTTATTGTATTATAACTGCTGGTTGATGTGGGGCGCCTGTAGCTCAACGGATAGAGCAACGGCCTCCGGAGCCGTGTGTTGGAGGTTCAATTCCTCTCAGGCGCGCCAGGAATCCGCCTGCTGCGGATTCACTTGTAGCTTATAGCATATAGCCATTGAGAGGGGAAATAGGGACAGCGACTATTTATTTTACAGGTGTTGACCATGTAGTGACAAATAAATAGTCACAGTCCCTATTTTCCTCTATTTTCCTTACAATTTTCGCTTAGGGCCGTTAGCTCAGTTGGTAGAGCAGCTGACTCTTAATCAGCGGGTCGGAGGTTCGATCCCTCCACGGCCCACCAGATAAATCACGGGGTTACGGCATTTTGCTGTAACCCTTTTTCATTGGATTGTGCTAAT
>JADLDG010000037.1 GCA_020846775.1 Nitrospirota bacterium | reverse complement strand
GAGATGCTGCAGGACCTGATTGTTGCTGCGACTAATGAGGCGCTGAAGAAGGGCCGTGACATGCTCGCAGATGAAATGAAGTCAATGACCGGCGGACTCGGTATGAATATCCCCGGGCTGATGTAATATGAATAGCGTCAGTTCCTTTAACAGGCTTCTTGAAGAACTTAAGAAACTTCCCGGCGTAGGCCAGAAGACGGCACAAAGGTTTGCCTTTTTTCTATTGAAGATGCCGCCTGCTGAGGCAAAGGCGATAGGGCAGGCGATCATTGATATTAAAGATAAAAGCCGGTTTTGTTCTGTTTGCAACAACATTACGGAAGATGACCCGTGCAGTATATGCCGTGATGTTAAGAGGGATAGAAGCAAGATCCTTGTTGTAAAAGAACCGAGTACGCTTTATACTATAGAGAGGACAGGGGGCTACAAGGGACTTTATCATGTAATGATGGGTGCCCTGTCACCCCTTGATGGTATTGCACCAGAAGATATAAAAATTGATGGGCTGTTGAAAAGGGTGGAGAATAATGGTGTTGAAGAGCTTATTCTTGCTATGGACCCTGACATGGCAGGCGAGGCGACCGCTATGTACCTGACCAGGCTTATTAAACCTATGGGCATTCACGTTACCCGCATAGCATATGGTATTCCTGTTGGCAGTGACATCGAATATGCTGATGAACTTACCCTTGTCAAATCATTAGAAGGACGGAGAGATATATAACAGGTTTTTTTGCAGGGGGGATTATGGTCACTAACAAGCGAAGACATAAAAGGGTAAGTTTCATAAAAGAGATAGACATCAAGTGTCCGCATGATGAGATCATAAGTGCCATAGTTGTTAATATCAGCCGCAGCGGGCTTGCTACATATTGCAATAAACGACCGGAGGTCGGGTGTGAGGTAGCTGTTAACCTCCAGTTTGCTGATGAATATAAAGTTGACAGGGCAGAGGTAGTGATAGGGAAGGTCTGCTGGGTAAAATCGCTTGAAGACTTCTACGCTGCCGGGATACAATTTGAGTCTTTGAACGAACACAAACATTTTATGACACTCGCCTATCTGGATTATGCAGAGGGTTTTGAACAGCCGTATATATCCGAATAACGGCTTTTAATCCGAAATAGCCATTCAAATCCCCCCTGACCCCCCTTTTCTAAAGGGGGGTAACTAATTTCCCCCTTTGGAAAAGGGGGAGTAATGGGGATTATTTTCATGCCCTTTGTGAGCACGAAGGGCTCATGACAGTTAATACGAAACTAATTTTTCAAATCATCATTGTCCCGGCTTGCATATGCGCCTTATCCGACGGGCCTCTGCATTAATCCCTTACGACGCCAACTCCTCCAAGCCTCTCTGTCCTGTAAGCTTTAACCATGTATTTAGAGTATTGATTATCAACTGCATCTGCAGGGACATTCAACCGATGAGTATACTATGGGGGAGAGGGTACTGATAATGAACACTCTATTGAGGAGTTTTGTGTGGTGTCGGGACATATTCCTGCTTTGCCACAGAGGCATATTTATCTGTCTCGTCCTGATCTGTTTATTTCTGTCATTTAGCACAAAAAACAGTCTTGCCGTCCCTGCTGCGCCCAATGAATCTGTGATAGAAGGCACTGTGGAGGAATATTCCATAGTATCTTCTGAACTTCTGAATATTGTGCCGGAACAGACGCTTTACAGAATAACTATTTTAATTGAATCTTACGAGAATTTTGAAACTAAGGCGGACTTCTTGAGTGATAAAAAAGGCAAGACTGTCCTGTTTTATTCTAAAGAGAAAATATCCCCTGATATATTTGATAAAAGGGTTAGGGTAAAGGTTAGATTTTCTGGTGATGAACTTGGGGGACTGTTTTGGATAAAAGAGATTAACCTGATCCCCGACAAATAAAGCAGATAGATAAATGATTAAAAAGTTTATTATTCATTGTCTTTCGTTGTCAGTCTTAAGTCTATGGATGCCGGGTGTGTCGTTTGCTGTACCAGCATCTCCACAAATCTCTGAGGTTGTCCAGCCTGATGGAACGGTTATTAAAGTAAAGATTAAGGGGGACGAATGGAACCACCGGATAGAAACGGTTGAAGGTTATGTCGTCAACAGAGCTAAAAGCGGTAAGTGGCATTATATCTCCCGCTATGAGGGCGATACCCCGATTCTCAGCGATACGCTTGCTAACGAATTACCCAAACCTGATTTTCAAAGACATATACGGCCCAGTCCAAATTTCAGAAAGGCCAATCCAAATTCAGGGTTAACTCAATCACCTGCAGTCAATGCTCTCAGCACCCCTTCGGCAGCCCCTTTTGGGACTTTCAATGGGAAGATACTGTTCATATTAGCTGAATTTACAGACAGGGAGGGGACCTATTCGGAAACCAGCTTTGCTTCATTATTGAGCAACAAGATAAATGACTATTTCAAGAAGGCCTCTTACGGAAAGGTTAATTTGCAGCCTGCAAATGAGTCTTTCGGCACATTAAATAATGGCGTTATTGGATGGGTAAACCTGGGATATGCCCACCCGGATACAGGTGGCAATATAGGCAATCAGAACCAGAAGATAACAAAGGATGCTGTTGCCGCAGCAGATCCTTATATTAACTATGCGTCATTTGATATTAATGGTGACGGATACGTTGATTCAAATGAACTGGCTATTGTAGTTATTGTTGCCGGTTATGAGAGATCATACAGTGCCAATTATACCCCTTCAGTATGGGGGCATAAATGGTCTGTTACAAGTCCTCCTAAATTAGACGGTGTAATTGTTGGGGCTGATCACAACGGGGCTGGTGGATATGCTCAATTTGGAGAAATCCACAGGGGTTCATCCTCCGATGCACATCAGGCAACAATGGGCATTATGGTGCATGAAATGGGACACCTTATTTTTGCACTCCCTGATCTTTATGATACTGATTATTCATCAGAGGGGATAGGTTACTTCAGTGTCATGGCTGCCGGATCCTGGGGGAAATCTGCTTCAAATAGTTACTGGGGAGAGTCTCCGG
>JADLDG010000036.1 GCA_020846775.1 Nitrospirota bacterium | reverse complement strand
CTTGTTATGAACATCGGCAAATCTGTCAGGATTGTCCCTTGTCAGTTCAAGAAATAATTTTAATGCCTCATTGATCTTGCCCTGTTCAAAGCAGGTCTTGCCCTGCTCATATTTCTCCTGTTGTTCCGGTGTCATCGGTGGTAGGTTACTCTAATTGTCAAATAGTGTCAATATATTGAAGCATTGTTTATATTGTCTTATTATGCTAAAAGCTAATATGGTCTTTGCGGGTCTTACAGGCGGGATAGCAACCGGGAAGAGTGTGGTTTCAGGGATGTTCCGGTCATTAGGTGCATTTATTATAGATGCAGACGTTCTCGCCCGAGAAATTGTAATACCGGGCCTTCCTGCATGGAAGGCTGTAGTAGAGGCCTTTGGCAGTGAAATACTGTTGCCGGATGGTAATTTAAACAGGGCAGCTCTCGGCAGGATAGTTTTCCATGACGCAGCCAAAAGAAGCATCCTGAATTCCATAATGCATCCAGGTATATTAAAAGAGGCTGCCAGATTAAGGAAAAAGATAGGTGAGGAGTATCCCTTTGCAGTTGTCATTTTTGATGCAGCCCTTCTGATTGAGTCAGGTGCATATGAGATGGTAGATCTTGTTATCCTCGTATATGCAAATAAAAAATTACAGATTAACCGGCTTATGAACCGGGATGGTTTGACAAGGGAAGATGCACTGCAAAGGATCAATGCACAGATGCCGGTTGCAGAAAAGAAAAATTACGCAGATTATATCATTGACACGTCATCATCCCTGAAAGATGATATAGAAAAGCAGGTCAGGTATGTGTTTGAGATGTTAAAATCTTTATCACGTAAAGATAAAGGCTCAGTTAATTGACTTTTTAACTCCGTTTTTGTAACATACAATGCTGGAAAATATAACCTGGAGTACTATTCAGATATGTCGTTATACCCTGTAAGAAAAGCGCTTTTTCCTGCTGCCGGTTTAGGAACACGTTTTCTGCCGGCGACAAAGGCATCTCCGAAGGAGATGTTGCCCCTTGTTGACAAGCCGTTGATCCAGTATGTTGTTGAAGAGGCAATAGCTTCCGGTATAGAAGAGATTATTATAATTACAGGTCGCGGGAAGCGTGCCATCGAAGACCATTTCGATATATCTTATGAACTTGAGAACCTTCTTAAAGAGAAGGGGAAAAAGAAGTTGCTGGCAGAAGTGAAAAAAATTTCGAACATGCTGAATATCTGCTACGTCCGTCAGAAAGAGGCATTAGGTCTTGGACATGCCATCCTGTGTGCTAAAAATATGGTCAGGGATGAACCTTTCGCAGTTCTTCTGGGTGATGACATAATAGATTCCAGCGTACCGGCAATTAAACAGATGCTGGATATATACAACAAGTACGGAGCAAGCGTCATCGCAGTCCAGGAAGTTGATAGAAGTCAGGTATCTAATTATGGTATAATAAAGGCCGTGCCTGTGGCAGACGGTGTATACAAGATAAATGATATGGTGGAAAAACCGGGTAAAGAAGACGCCCCATCCAATCTTGCCATAATTGGCAGATACATTCTTACACCGGAGATAATCGGCCTGCTCGAAAAAACAGAACCAGGAAAGGGTAAGGAAATCCAGCTTACTGATGCACTCAGGAAGCTGGCGAAAACGAGGCCTGTGTACGGGTATAAATTTAAAGGCAATAGATATGATGCAGGGGACAAGTTGGGTTTCCTCAAGGCTACAGTTGAGATAGGACTGAAGAATAAGGAATTTGGCGAGAGTTTCAGGGAATACCTAAAGGCACTGAAGTTTTAAAATCCAGGTTCTGAGTAGAACCTTATTTAATTATACCAAAGGAGGCCAGTAAAGTGGCAGAAACTATAGAGCAGGATTTTGGACAAATTGATATACCTAACAAATTACCTCTCCTTCCAGTGAGGGACATAGTAATATTTCCATATATGCTACTTCCCCTTTTTGTCGGCCGTGAAATGTCAATTAAGGCCATTGAGGCAGCCCTTGCTTCAAATCGTCTCATATTCCTGGTGGCCCAGAAGGTTTTGGAAGTCGAAAATCCAACACCGCAGGATATCTACAAGGTTGGAACTGTTGGTCTGATCACAAGGATGCTGAAGCTCCCGGATGGAAGGATTAAGATACTTGTTCAGGGGATTGCAAAGGCCAAGACAGTTAAGTACCTTCAGACTGAACCATACTACAATGTTGAAATAGACAAGCTCCAGGAACCCAAGAACGTGCAGGTTACACTTGAAGTTGAGGCATTAATGAGGAATGTTAAGGAGCAGCTTGAAAAGATGGTAACACTGGGTAAGGTGCTTCTGCCCGACATCATGGTGATTATCGAGAATATTGAAGACCCGGGACGTTTATCAGATATCATCACATCCAATCTTGGACTTAAAGTTGAAATGGCGCAGGATGTACTGGAGATTAATCATCCTGTGCAGAGGTTAAAGAAAGTAAGCGAGATACTTACCAAGGAACTCGATGTACTCATGATGCAGCAGAAGATACAGGCTGAGGCGAAGGGGGAGATTGACAAGACTCAGCGCGAGTATTACTTAAGGGAACAGCTCAAGGCTATACAGAAAGAGCTGGGAGACCTGGATGAGAGACAGGAAGAGGTTAATGAGTTCAAGAAGAGGATAGAAGAGGCAAATATGCCTGAGAAGGTGCTGAAGGAAGTAGACAAGCAGTTAAAGCGTCTTGAGAAGATGCACCCGGACAGTGCTGAGGCATCTACAGTACGCACCTATCTCGAGTGGATGGTTGAGATACCGTGGAGTAAAGGCACAACTGATAATCTTGATATTAAGGCAGCCTCAAAGGTTTTGAATGAAGATCACTATGACCTCGAAAAGGTGAAGGAGCGTATCCTTGAGTATCTGAGTGTCAGAAAACTGAAGGAGAAGATGAAGGGGCCTATTCTCTGTTTTTGCGGCCCTCCTGGTGTCGGCAAGACATCTCTCGGCAAATCTATAGCCAAGGCCCTTGGAAGGGAATTTGTCAGGATATCTCTGGGTGGGATACGTGACGAGGCAGAGATAAGGGGGCACCGACGGACATACGTAGGTGCACTTCCGGGGAGGATAATCCAGGGTATTAAACAGGCCGGTACAAACAATCCTGTCTTTATGATGGATGAGATTGATAAGGTCGGCATGGATTTCAGGGGAGACCCATCTGCTGCATTGCTTGAAGTGCTTGACCCTGAACAGAACAACGCATTCAGTGACCATTACCTTGGGGTTCCTTTTGATCTCTCCAATGTGATGTTTATTACTACGGCCAATCTTATAGATCCTATATTGCCTCCATTGAGAGACAGGATGGAGATTATCAATCTTTCAGGATATACGGAAGAAGAAAAGCTTGGGATTGCAAGGAATTATCTCATTCCGCGCCAGCTTGAAGAGCACGGCATAAAAGAAGCTGATGCCCTTATCTCTTCTGAAACCATGAAGCGAATAATTGGAGAATATACGAGGGAGGCAGGCGTCAGAAACCTCGAACGTGAGATTGCAAATGTCTTTCGCAAGGTTGCAAAACAGATAGCCGAAGGCAAAGTTAAGACATACAGGATCAACCCGAATAATCTTCATAAGTATCTTGGCGCCCCGAGGTTCCTGCCCGAAACGGAACAGGAACATGATACCGTCGGTGTTTCCACAGGTCTTGCATGGACTGAGTCCGGTGGCGATATTATCTATATAGAAGCTACCATAATGAAGGGGAAGGGGACACTTACGCTTACAGGTCAACTGGGAGATGTGATGAAGGAGTCAGCCCAGGCTGCACTCAGCTATATCCGCTCAAGGTCGCAGCATCTTGGAATCAATGTAGATATGTTTAACAGGCATGATATCCATATCCATGTGCCTGCCGGGGCTATCCCAAAGGATGGTCCTTCTGCTGGTATTACAATGGCAACGGCCATAGCCTCTATCTTTATGAATAAGCCTGTTAATCATAAGATGGCAATGACAGGAGAGGTGACCCTGCAGGGCAGGGTATTGCCCATAGGCGGTTTGAAAGAGAAGATACTTGCGGCAAAGAGGGCCGGCATAAGAGAGGTTATTTTACCAAAGAAGAATGAGAAAGATCTCGATGAAATAGCCAAAAATATACGGAGAGACATGCTGTTTCATTTGGTTGACAAAATGGATGATGTCCTGCCGGTTGCCTTGAAGGGATTCAAGACCAAGACAGCACATAAGAAGGTGAAGAAGCATGCTGCTGTTGCTGCAAAAGCTGCGGTTTCGAAGACAGTAAAAAAAGTGCTGAAAAAACCTGTAAAAAAATCGTCCGGGAGAGTATCTAAGCGGTGACAACCTTAGTATAAATCAAGCGCTAAATGTATAATGGATATAGAACAACTTGGTGAAGCCGGGCTAATTCAACGTATTAAAAGAAAGATTCCCGCTAATGACCCTTCAATAGTCCTTGGGATAGGTGATGATGCTGCAATCATTGATCCGTCCGGAAGGGATCTTCTTCTTTCCACAGACACTATCAGGGAAGGTATTCATTTTTCAATGAAGTATTACTCCTTTTTTGATATAGGATGGAAGGCTGTTGCTGTATCAATAAGTGATATCGCTGCCATGGGAGGTGTCCCAAAATATCTGCTGCTTTCAATGGCCATGCCGGATAAAGTGCCGGTAAAGAACATTGACAGGCTGCTTGACGGTGTTGCCGAAATTTCGAATATATACAATGTGTCGATTATAGGCGGAAACTTGTCGAGATCAATGCAGGGAGTCGTTGTAGATACAACAATAGTGGGAGAGGTATCAGGCGGAAAGGCCCTTCTTAGATCAGGTGCGCGCATTGGTGATTTGATTTATGTTACAGGTTTTCCCGGTATGTCTGCGATGGGTTTGTCAATTTTGAAATCCAGGGTAGGGGGGCAGTCAGGGAGAGCGTTTAATTCTGTTCAGAAACCTGTCAAACCCGGAGCTAAAACATTTATTAATTCTCATCTGCGTCCGGTACCAAGGGTGTCTGCCGGTCTTGTGATCAGTAAAAGCAAATCATCTACTGCGGCGATTGATATAAGCGATGGACTTCTTGCTGACCTTGCTCATATATGTGATAGAAGCAAGGTTGGGGCGAGGATATTCTGCAATCTCCTTCCTCTTCCCGCTGTGCCAGGTAATATCAGTAAATTTCTTGCCAGTAAACCTTTGTTTTATGCATTATATGGAGGGGAAGATTACGAATTGTTGTTTACTGTCAGATCGGATGACCGCACTAAATTTGAATCACTGTGCAGGAGGCAGGATGTCAAGTGTACGATGATAGGACAAATAACGCATGCTGAGGAAGGGTTAAGATTAATCAATGAAGATAATAAGGAATCTATAATTGAACCGTATGGCTATGATCATTTTAAATCCGGAAGGAGAAGGTTATGTTAAAAAAGTTTACTCTGATTCTTGTCCTGATATTTATAAGCGCCGGAGTCTTTGCAGCGGATGATAAAGGATTAAAGTTAGATGGGGCATCAGAAACATATAATATTATTCATGATAAGAAAAGTACCCATGAGAAGGGTAAGGTCAAGATGACTATTTTCTTTGATTTTTTCTGTCCCCACTGTCACCAGTTTGATTCTGTTGTTGTACCGCTGCTGCTGAGGGAATATGGTGATAAATTGAAAGTTACATTCACGGGCTATCCAATAATATATGAAGATTCAGTCATTCCTGTTGAGGCATATGAACTTGCAAAGGCCGAAGGTAAGGGAGAGGAGATGAAAACGGCTATATTTGATGCCATCTATTATCAGAGGAAAGATGGTGCTAACCATGATGTCCTTATATCTATAGCAAAGACGATTGGCATGAATGGCGAAAAATTTCAGAAAAATCTTGAATCAGGAGTTATGAAAAAGACTGTTCTTGAGGGGCGTGAACTGGCCAAGAGTTATGGTGCCAATAGTACGCCGACTGTAATCCTTGATGGTAATATTCTTGTCAAAGATAATTCCCTTGCCAATGTCAGTTCAATAATCAGCAGGATATTAGAAGGCAAGATAAAATGAAAAAACAACTGATCTTTATAATTCCGTTGCTTTTGATTGCAGCAACCCTTTCGTTTGCAGTGAAGGGGCCACGAATCAGTTTTATTGCTGATCATCATGACTTTGGTGATGTGCTTCAGGGAAAGACGGTCGAATACTCATTCCTGTTTGAGAATAAGGGAACAGAAGATTTATGGATTAGAGAGGTTACAACTTCATGTGGTTGTACGGCGGCCATTGTAAGTTCCAGTACAATAAAACCAGGAGAAAAGGGGGAGATAAAGGTCTCCTATGATTCCCAGGGCAGGGCCGGTATTGTATCGAGAACTATAACAGTTGTTTCTAATGACGCCCTTGAGCCGGTCAAGGAACTCACGATTACTGCGAGAGTAACACCGTCAATGCACACAACTTTTAATGTATCCGAATCTTTATTCTCTGAGAAATGCGGTGCATGTCATTTTAATCCTGCCCATGATAAAAAGGGAAAAGAGCTTTATGATGCCGTATGTGCATTCTGCCATGGGCGGACGGCAGTGGGACTTGCTGGGTTGAAGGGTTTAGAGAAGGATGTAATTTATGAAAGAACGAGCAATGGTATCGCTGGAACAGAGATGCCTGCATGGATTAAAGAACATGGCGGGCCGCTGGATGATGACCAGATAAGGTCTTTGAGTGATTTTATTAAAGAGGGATCTGGAGATATTTTGCTTGACAAAGAATGACTTATTGTGTAATTTTAACGTGTTCATCTGTGGTAAATCATCAATAGTATCAAGTCGTTGTAAAAGTAATCCGATAATAAATGTATCCTCGTTAATATAAAAGAATGACTCCTACATCCATGCTAAAGACTCTCCTCATCACTATATTGTGTTTTTTATCTATTCACCTACTATCCATTGAGGGTAGGGCCGATCAGAAATATAAGGTAAAGAAGGGAGATACACTCTACAAGATCGCGAGGAGTAATGGAGTTTCTGTCAAACAGATTAAACAGTCAAATGGCCTTAGAGGGTCAGACATTAAGCCCGGTGATTTCATAGTTGTCCCAATCAGGGAAGCCGTTAAGACAATTAATCAAAAAGTTTCAAACAGGAAGAAAGAGACTGCCAGGAAGGGTAGTGATAGAATTAATAACCTTGTTACTCATAAGGTACGTAAGGGAGAGAACCTTTACAGGATATCCATGAGATATGGTGTGTCTGTAAAGGAAGTCAAGAGATTAAACAATCTCTCCGGAAGTTTTGTAAAAGTTGGTCAGAAACTGAAGGTACCTGGAGGAATCAAGGCCGATGATGAGATGCCTGTTATAAATGAGGATCCTTCCGATCAGGCTGATGTTGCAGCAGTTGATAATGAAGATAAATTAGAAATCGCATCACAGGATTATAGAGCGGCGCAATTAACTAAGGCCCCCGCTGACGAAGGGGCCGGGATTCCGGCAGATGATTCAAATTGGTTTTCCAAAGTAGTAGACACAGCAACAGATTATTTGGGAGTTCCTTATAGGTTTGGAGGTACAACCCTTGCTGGTATTGACTGCTCTGCTTACGTACAGATGGTTTACCGTTATTTCAGTATTGAGTTGCCGCGAACTGCACGGGAACAGTTTAAGGCTGGTATGAGGGTGTCATCCAAGAAAGAGCTGGAGATCGGAGATCTGATTTTCTTCAGGACATATGCCAAGTTCCCATCCCATGTAGGTATTTACATAGGGGGCGGAAATATGATTCATGCCTCATCCAGGAATAAAAAAGTTACGGTATCAAGTATATATGAACCATATTATGTAAAAAGATATATCGGTGCAGTAAGGTTGCCTGAAACTCCTACGGTAATTTCCCCGGAAGACATTACTTCAGTTTCTTCCAATTAAGTAGTTAATATTCGCATTTCTTAACTTCAAGAACAAGTAGTCGTCGCTGACTTTTCCGGTGATACAGTCATGAGCCATGAAATGATTACAGGGAAATTGAATATCAGTGTGAATATCAGTGTGAAAAAGAAAAGGCCACACCCTTACGGGTGCAGCCTTATAATGTCATAATTTAATTTTTACCTTGACGCAAGCCTGTTGCGATATGATGAATAACGGTTCATTGCGGTTGTCAGGTCTTTTAAAGAATACTTCACATTCCTGACCTCAGCCCTCAGATCCTTAATGTACACTGCGTGTCTGAGCCTATCCACTAATGTAAAGAAAGACGCCTCATTGTTTTCATACTCTTCTTTTATGGAGAAGTGTTTCTTTACCATATCTATTGTTACATCATTGTTCCTAAAAGATGCTTCCTGCGCCAAAAGCTCTTCCCTTATCCTGTTATCTACCTTGATCAATTCAAATATACGATACATCAGGTAATCGTATACAAGCGCAACATCTTCATTCACAGTAAAGTCTGTATCTGTCGTTATTGTATTGTTTTTCAGTTCCCTGTCTATTACCGAGTTAAGCTCTTCCAGGGTAACTTCAAGTCCTTTCATTACCTGCTTTTGCTGTAAAGAGATGTTGCTTTCTTCCGGAAGTAAAGAACTCCAGGTGATATTATCTAAATCCCCTGCAAAAACGATTGTTGTGGAAAGGGATAAAACCACGAAACTTAATATTGAGGTAGTTAACAGTCTTTTCATATGGTGAGAGATAAACATTTTACATTCCTCCTAATGATATTTTATGTTTTAGCTAATCACCTCCCTTCATCATTTTGAGTTTTTCTGTTTCCAGCATATGAAGTTTCGGTTTGGGGGATAGTAAACTTTAAGGGGGTGTGCTTCTGAGAAGGCGTTACTACTTAACGAAATCGAGCAATCCTGACAGGATTGGGTGGACATCTTTGTTAATATCTTTGAATGCAATGCCAATTAGAAAACGGTTACCGAACAGTTTCACCCATTTTACGCTTCCCTTTACGACTTCATCTTTACCTGTCTTTGGATCTGTCTCAAAGGAAATAAATAAATCTACGTTCTGTCCCTGTTCCAGTCTGCTGTCAGAATAGACCTCAACGCCGCCACCGCTTATGTTGGTAATAAAGGCACCGAATGATTGATTATCTTCAGGTACGACGACTTTGAGATGAGGTGAAATCAGCTCCCGTCTGTGTCTTCTTCTTTCATCTGAGCTCATAGTATACCAGAATGTGTTACAGGTGACATAACTTTTGATTTTAAGCCAGTAATGTATTAACATAAAAAAGATGAAAACACAAGAGGCAACTTTGTTAATCTCGTCAAGTGAGACGGATTCAAACCTTTACTATGCGACTGGGTTTCTTGCACCTGATCCGTTCATTTTTTTACAGATAGGTGATGAAAAAGTTATTATGATGAGTGATCTTGAACTGGACAGGGCAAAATCACAGGCTAAAGTAAACACAGTTTTATCTTATTCGCGCTATGAAGAGGCGGCAAAGAATGCAGGTACAGAGAATCCAGGCACGGTGGATGTATTACGGGAATTTCTGAGGGAGAGAGGTTTAAACAGGGTTGTCGTTCCATCTTATTTCGGGATCCGGAATGCACTCCTGCTTCAGGACAAGGGTTACGAGATAGAGGTGAGGCAGGACCCGATTTTTGAACAGAGAGTAATAAAAAACAACGATGAGATCAATTATATAGAGCAAGCGCTTCGAATAACAGAGAGTGCAGTTGAAAAGGCGATAGATTATTTAAGACGGACTGAGATAATAGATGAATATCTTTACCTGGGAAGTAATAAAGTAACTTCTGAAGACGTCAAGAAGTTGATAAATGTTTATCTGCTGGAAAATTCCATGATAGCCCAGCACACTATCGTTGCTTGCGGGGAAGACTCCTCGTTTCCTCATAATGAAGGGGGTGGGGCTCTAAGGGCGAATGTTCCTATTATTATAGATGTCTTCCCGCGGTCTGTAAAAAGTCGTTACTATGCCGATATAACGCGTACGGTTGTAAAAGGGAGTGCATCTGATGATGTTGTCAGGATGTTTAATGCGGTGTCCGCTGCGCAGGAAGTTGCATTTTCTATGGTTAAAGATGCGGTAAATGGCAGGGAAGTTCATGAGGCAATCCTGATGCATTTCAAAAAATGTGGATTTGAGAGTGGTGAGATTGACGGCAGGATGCAGGGGTTTTTCCACGGTACAGGACATGGCGTAGGACTGGATGTCCATGAACCTCCAAGGATTAGTAAGAAGAACGATATCCTCTTTACCGGTCATGTAGTTACAGTTGAACCGGGATTGTATTATAAGGGGATTGGTGGTGTCAGGTTGGAAGATATGGTTGTTGTACAGCCGGATGGTGTGATAAATCTTACAAAATCCCCGAAATTTCTGGAGATATGACCTCACGACAAATCAGCGAAGAAAATCCCCCTT